>JAHHJO010000510.1:0-3296 GCA_018680275.1 Bacteroidia bacterium | reverse complement strand
TACCGTCAATAAGATTTGCTGATTTCCGTTGGATAGTCATCAGTGCGTTTTCAGTATTCCTGAGTTGGGTAGATGTGATGACTACTTCCTGGATCATCTCAGTTTCTGTAGTAAGTTGCATGTCCACGCGTATAATCTCGCCTGCTTTGACAACAATATCACTGATCATCAGATCTGCAAAACCTACATAACTTGTACTTAATGAATAAGTACCGGGTTCAAGATCAATTGAAAATGCACCATCCAGATCAGTTGTGAAACCACTGGCTGTTTCATTGACAATGATATTGGCGAAAGGAATAGTTTCACCGGTATTTTCATCTGTAAGTGTTCCTCTTACTGTACCTGTTTGTGAGTGAAGATTGATTGGGATTAATAACAGGATCATTATGATCCCTAAGAATTGCAATTTTTCCATCATGTTTAGTTAAATAGTAAATCGAAAAACCTGCTGCCAAGTGATAATGGAAGCAGGTTTTTCATTTAATCTTTTTTAGAAGTTCAGGGCACCTTTTTGGAAAGTGAAACTCCATCCGAAAACTGATGTGTCAGCTCCTCCTGAAGTTCCGATTGAATTATCCATAGTCATTTGTGTATCAAATCCTGTCTCATCACAATTGTCTCCTTTGGCAGAAACTATATCTGCTACGGTAAGACCAGCAGGTGCATTGAAAACATTATCTTTTATAAGAAGTGTACCAGAAGCGTAATTGGAACAACCTCCGTCATCATCAATCTCCAGGTCACCTTCTCCGTCAGTCGTTGAAGGATCAGGGAAATTGAAGAAATATCCGTTTGTTACCGTACCTCTGGCGCTTTTCCTGAAGTCAGCCATTTCGTCGTTGAATCCTTTGACAGTGAAATTTGTTAAAGTAAATGCAGCATTATATGATCCTTCAGGACCATCAATTTCTAAAGCGTGGTCAGTGCCATCTATAGCAATAACAACTGCATTATTAATCGTGCCTGCATATGCCTGATCAATGTCCAGACCATCGTCATCAGCACCCCATACAACTACATTGTCGCAGTTTACTGTTCCACCAAACCATTCAATACCATCATCAAGATTTCCAACAACTTCGATATGATTTACAGTTGTGCCTGCACCGACACCACCGAATGTGATACCATTAATTTCATTGCCTTCTCCGATAAGAGCTCCACCATGTCTTACGGAAACATAGCAAAGTGACCCTGAGCTGTCATTTGGATCATTTCCTCCGTAAAGACCAAATGTATCATCTGCAGGAATCCCTTCAATTTGAAGTTCTGCGACATCTCCTTCAAATGAACAAGGTGCGTTTCCTAAAACGATTAGTCCTCCCCAAAGAGAAGAATTAGATTCATCCAGGTTTGATCCGGCAGTTTCACCTGCATCAATATTATCGAGAACGGAAGTTAAAATGATTGGTGCGTCTGCTGTTCCGCAAGCTTCGATTTTCCCTCCTCTTGCGATTATAAGTGCAGAGGCTAAAGAACCTTGCCCTTCTCTACCTTTAATAATAGTACCCGCTTCAACAGATAATGTAGCACCACTCTCAACAACAACTTTACCAGCTAACTCATAAATTTTGTCGGATGTCCAGTTTGTGTTGCTGGTTAAAGAACCAGAAACTGTAACAGTTTCAGTTGTGTTGTTGTTACCGGGAATACAATCACAATCAGCAGTAAGAACCTCTCCAGGGTCACATGTGATACCTGCGCAAGGGTCCACAGTCTCGCATTGACAATCTATGGTTAAAATTTCTCCCTGACCGCAAACCAAATCGCATTCATCATCGCTGCAGGATGTGATAAAGAGAATACTAAAGATGACAAGTCCCAAAGTTTTCAAAGTAATTTTCATGTATAGTTAAGATTTTAATATGTTCAATAATTTCACCACAAAATTAGAATGGCAACATGGGGTGATTCTTAACACCTTGTGATGTATTTGTTAATAAAGGAGGCTGAATATTATGAGAATGTTAATGAGATATCATGTAAGTATTAATAACCGGGACGGGATCGGGTATGGAGGATATTTTGCAATGTGATTTAATGTCTGACATTGAAAATATGATGAAGATGATGTTAAATTAACATATTGATAATTGTAGGACCATGTTTATCTCACAAAGGATATCTATCTTTGTATTAAATATTTATTTAATTTATAAATCTATGATTATCAATAAAAATGAACAAAAAGAAATTAGATTTGATGATGTTGATCATCTTTTTGATGATGCCATTACATTACATCAGGATCAAGCTGATGTCAAAACTGAGATCAGGAAACCGATCAGGAGTTATAAACCCAGACTATTGATCGTATACAGGGATGAGAAACAGAATTGGTAATTCAGGTCTGTAATCCATTCTATGAATCTTAAGTTTTTCAAACTTTTTGCATTATTAATTATCAATTTTTAATTATCAACTAATTAAACCCTACCTTTGTACCCCGTAGTGAAATATTCTAATTGACCTTCAATAAGAACCTAAATGACTAAATATATTTTCGTTACGGGCGGCGTAACCTCCTCCTTGGGTAAGGGTATTATATCGGCTTCTCTCGCCAAACTTCTCCAGGAAAGGTCCTATAAAGTAACCATTCAGAAATTCGATCCTTATATTAATGTTGATCCAGGTACATTGAACCCCTATGAACATGGAGAATGCTATGTGACTGACGATGGTGCCGAGACCGACCTTGACCTCGGGCATTACGAGAGATTTCTGAATACACCTACTTCCCAAGAGAATAATGTCACCACTGGTCGTATATACCAGACTGTAATCAATAAGGAGCGTGAAGGACATTATCTTGGAAAGACAGTACAGGTTATCCCACATATCACGGATGAAATCAAAAGACGGGTAAAATTGCTCGGTGAAAAAGGTGAATTCGATATTGTTATTACTGAGATTGGAGGTACGGTAGGAGATATTGAGTCCTTACCTTATCTTGAAGCAGTGAGACAATTGAGAAGGGATCTGGGGCGTGTGAATTGCCTTTGTATCCATTTGACACTGGTGCCGTATCTCAGTGCCGCCAAAGAACTTAAAACTAAACCAACACAGCATTCTGTCAAAGAATTATTGATGGCTGGAATCCAGCCGGATATTCTGGTTGCACGTACAGAAAAACCATTGACAGTCGAATTAAAAAGAAAGATATCCTTATTCTGTAATGTCGATTATAAGTCTGTTATAGAAGCCATAGATGCCAAGTCAATCTATGATATTCCCTTGTTGATGAGTAAAGAGAAACTTGATATCAGGGTACTAAAGAAATTAAAGCTAAAAAC
>JAHHJO010000248.1:0-6221 GCA_018680275.1 Bacteroidia bacterium | reverse complement strand
ACTTGTGTAATGACTACCAAAGCATACTTCCTTAAATTCCTTTCATTCTTGAGAAATATGAAATAGCTAATATTTATTTCGCTTAGTACAGCATAAATTAAAATGGTAAAACCATAAGGAAAGAAATGGATCTCTTCAGATTTAAAAATCAGGTCAAAAATTAATGGTCCAAGAAAGTAGGATAGCAAAATCATGATCACTCCAATCACAATACTTGCTGAAAATATACTGCGCAGATATCTGCGCAAGGTGTTTCTGTCGTGGTAGTAATCAAAATATTTTGTGAGCATGGCTGCATTGATTCTCCACGTCAAAATGATCATGGAAAAATTTCCCACAACAAGCATGAGGCTATAGATTGCCCATTCGTTTTTAGAAAAAACACTGAGATATATCGGCAACAGGATGACTGCAAGTGCAGGACGAATGAATCCCAGGAACGTATAGAACAGCATGCCCAGTATAGGCTGCTCCTGTGAATGTCTGTCTATCTTGTTAATTATTGAGATACCCTCGGAATTTCCTTTTTAAAAGTAATTAAAAATAACTGAGCGAATTGTTGTGCTTCTTTCCAGAAGGGGATCATTAATCCATTTCTTCGGATAATTCTCCGGGGATATCGGCTACTTCTTCTTTGACATCTAGATCATTCTCTTACGACTCTTCTTCCGGTGTTGTTTCTATTGGTGCATAAGCACCCAAGCCCTGGTAAATAGCATGGGCCTGCTCCCGGGTCATTCTAACGAAATAGTAAAATTCTTCAGACTCGTATGGTAAAGCACTAACCAATTTTCCTTTACGATCCTTAAAGGTAATCAGGTGTTTGTCAAAGCCTCTGGGAAAGGCATTACCGATTTCTGCTTTTAAAGCATCATCGAGCTTGTCGTATTGTTTTATGACTTTTGGTTTACTCATTTTGATTCAATGCAATTTTAATTCAGAATTGAACCTGTGATAATCAAATTAATGACTAATGTATATTAAAAACTTAAAATATATATAAAAAGCATAATATATTTTCTAGTCGGCCTTTGCTCTGTATTCAATATAACTTTCTAAATCTTTAAGTTGTTGATCGCTCAATTTCTCAAGTGGATATTGAGGCATATAAGACCTTTTTCCGGCTTTTGAGAAAACACCATACCTGATGACCTGGTAAATCGAATGATGACCATACCCTCCGGCTTTGCTATTTAAATGCTGAAAAGTGATCTTTTCATCATCCAGGTTCAAAAAAGAATACCGTCTTTCTTTGTGACAGTGAAGACAACTGTTCTCGTAGATCAGCTTGCCATTTTCAGAATTTCCTGTCAGTTTTTCAGTGGACTGATGAGATGCATAGGCCGAACCAAAATGAGCTGGAGAACCACTAATGTATCTCGATTTTACAAGGGAAATGGCAGAATCCTGGTCAGTATTACCTTTTATTGCAGAGGCCAGGTAATCATATTGATCTTCATCGAGGTTCAAATCTTCAATTTTAAGATCAATTGTCCATAAAAAGGATAAAATGGACTCAAGCTCCCAGTTCTTCAATTTTCTTCCCTGTGCACATTCAACTGCACATAACTGGATCGCACCCCTGATATCATTTCGGGCTGCATATACAAGTTCACCATATTTTTTCTCATAATCACCGTTGTAAAAAGTCTCCCGGTTTACAACACCATACAATGAGGTGGCTTGTAAAAACGGCATCTTTTGTTCATTGGTGTATTCAAGCCTGGCTTGTGGATCAGAATATCTCAAGTCAGGATCCTCCCGCTTTGTATTGTGACACGATGTACAAACAAAGTGCTTGCTTTGTCTGCGTGTTGAACCACCACCAGGCTTGGATGCAATACCGTCAAATACCAGTTGTCGACCGCGTTCTGCTGAAACACCGCGCACATTGGTATCCGGGTAATGTCCAAGGTCATCATCACCCAGTATAGCAAGCACCTTGGAAACACGCATGCCTGGTTCAAGCTCAAACGAAGTTGACACAAGCGCAGTAGCACTTATAAAGACAACGATTAAAATCGCAAGGAATATTATTATTGAAGATCGATGCATCATATCCTGAATTGTCTAGCTATTGTAAATCCTAATCTGTACCCTCCATCTGTCCAGCTCGATGTCGTATATGGGATATAATCTGTTTCAACTATCCCTGTTGCATTGGTAAGATTAATCTGGAAAACATGTCCGCCGCCTGTCTCCCACTCGAATCCAATACCTATTGGATAATGAAATCTTTTGCTGTCATCAAAATTTCGTTCATTGTCCCTGTATTCCGAAAACGGTATAGTCCCCTCTACAATCAAACCAAAGACCTTCGAGAACTGATATTTGAGTACCAAACCAATACTTGGCAAATCATTCTTGTCTTGAGATTCTACAATATTTCGGTATGTCCAACCACCACCAAACTGGAAAGAAAACCGTTCAGTGACCTTACTGGCAATCAAAAATTGAAGATGATAACTGAGCCTGTGAACGCCTTTATCAAAATAATTCAGATCAGATGGAATCGGACTCTTTTGCATCGTGGAATAGGACATGGTACCTAGAAGTGTCAGTGAAAAAGGATTCCTGCCATCAATTTCCTGTGTCAATACCCTGTACTTTACTAATCCGTTTATACTTTGTTTTAATGGCCCGGATCCTTTTGTTCTGCTTAACCCGGCCATGACCTTATCAGATATTCCATATTCAAAACCAAACAAAATGTCTGAAGCTGTCTCGAGACCATAAAATGAAGGCCAGCCTCCTCCAATATCTCCAAACCTGTGGGTCACTCTAAAATCCAGGAAACCCTTCCTGAGCGTTTCTACGGAATGACTGTTGATCACCCGGGTATCTTTGAATGTCTGGTGTATTTTCTCCTGTCCCAGCATTGGATAACTGAAACAAAGAATAATAATAAAGTATAAGTAGTGTTTCATTTTGTTGATAGTCTATTTTTCCGGAAAACCTGATTCAATCCAGCAAAGCAATATATTAAAATCTTCTTCACTTAAGCTAACCGGACCGGTAGCATCCGATGGCGGCATATCTTTAAGTACAATTACCCTGTTAATAAATTCGTCACTATTATTGAAGGTCACCTTTAATCCATTGTAAAAAGAATAGTTTCCTGGAGCAGCACCAGTGCCATCATGACACCCGGAATATGAACAATTGGTATCAATCACTTCCTGG
The DNA here is from genome assembly GCA_018680275.1 of Bacteroidia bacterium. Taxonomy (GTDB): domain Bacteria; phylum Bacteroidota; class Bacteroidia; order Chitinophagales; family Saprospiraceae; genus RFSX01. The sequence goes on along the minus strand of JAHHJO010000248.1, from coordinate 3,038 downwards.
GCCTGTTCGTCATATGTTGTTATTCCACTACAATTTGTATCTACTGGTTCTGCCGCGTCCCTGGCACAGGAAATCACTATCGTAAAGAGAAAAAAACTTGCATAAATTGAAATCTTTTTCATTTCGAATTATGTTAGAGGTTTTAAATCACAATTTTAATCAAATAACGTATAATATAAAAGCCTAATATATGTATCCTTTAGAATTAGTAAAACCAATGGCGAAAGATCTGACAGATTTCGGATTCAATAGCCTTTCATCCCCTGAAGAAGTTGACCAGGTTCTCGGAAGCAAAGAAGGAACCGTTTTAATAGTTGTCAATTCTGTTTGTGGATGTGCCGCGGGAAATGCCAGGCCAGCTGCAAAATTCGCCCTTCATAATGCTAGTAAACCTGATAAAGCTGTTACAGTATTTGCCGGTGTCGACAAAGAAGCTACAGAGCGTGCAAGGGATTATATGCTGCCTTACCCGCCTTCATCACCTTCCATCGCTCTTTTCAAGAATGGTAACCTGGTACACATGATTGAACGACATCATATTGAAGGAAGATCAGCGCAAATGATTGCAGATAATCTCATAGACGCCCTGAATACGCATTGCGTGGGGTCTTAATCGTTTTTAACAGCAAAATTGCGGGCATAAAAAAAGGGGTGATTTAACATCACCCCAAGATAATGAGAATGAAACCTGGATTTATTCTTGAGCATTCCGCTCTTAACAAATATATATAATATCTGACAGAAACGAAATTAAACTGTGTTTATCAGGCTATTGGTAAAAGATGCTACATTTTGTAATACATCTATAAACCATTTGTGTTTATTTTTCTTTCGGATGTACCATTGTACCTCTTTTGAAAACAGCATATCTTAAAACAATAACTGTACCAGAATTTATATCATGAATTTTTACTTTTGAATTGAAGGATTTTCTCTAATTCCAAAAGAAGAAGTACGAATTATCTTTCCCGAATCAATTAATTGCACATGCTTTATAATCAGTAAATTGTCCATGAATGAGTAAGAAGGTTATTATTACAGGATCTACAGGTATGGTTGGCCGGGGTATACTGATTGAATGCCTGGAAAGTGATAAAATAAAGGAAGTTTTACTCATTAACCGTCGTCCCATCGGAATAAATCATCAAAAATTAAAGGAATTGATCCTGAAGGATTTTTCTGATTTCAGTACAATAAGAAATGAGCTATCCGGCTATGACGCCTGTTTTTATAGTATGGGGGTTTCTGCATTAGGTATGAAAGAAGAAGATTACTCAATCATAACATTTGATTATACAAGGAACCTTGCTGACCTGCTACACGATATAAATCCTTCAATGGTTTTCAATTATGTATCTGGTTCCGGTACCGATAGCTCGGAGAAAGGAAATATCATGTGGGCGAGGGTAAAGGGAAAGACTGAAAACTATATTCTTAATAAAGGATTCAAAGATGCATATGCTTTCCGTCCGGGTGCAATCATCCCGGAGAAAGGTATTAAATCAAGTACAGGATGGTATCAATTCTTTTATGTGATAACTATACCCTTCTACCCTCTCCTGAAGAAGCTTAAATCAGTGACTACGAGTTCAAGGCTAGGTATTTCCATGATTAATACCCTATTTCATAGCCAGGAATTAAAACACCTGGAAAACAAGGATATCAATCTAATGGCAAAAAAATGAGCCATCACAATACATTGGATGGCTCAACAGGTTAATAATGTTTAAGCTCGGAATCAAGCTTCTACTTCTTCCACACTGGACTCACTGATAAGACGTTTTTGAATATCACCGGGGAGAGGCATATATTCACTGAACGCTCTTGTATATTTTGCTCTTCCCTGCGATAATGACCTGAGTGTCGAGCCGTATTTATACATTTCTGCCAGTGGCACTTTTACGTTTATTTTCTGGTAATGCCCATCTGAATCCATACCCTGGATAATGGCTCTCCTGGTCTGCAGGTCACTCATGATATCTCCCATAGACTCGTCTGAACAAAGGATTTCAACATTATAGATCGGTTCCAGTAGTTGTGGCCTGGCCTGTGTGAATGCATTCTTGAATGCCTGGGAAGCGGCAATCATAAATGCCATATCATTAGAATCTACGGAATGCATTTTACCATCATAAATACATACACGTATATTCAGACAATTAGAGCCCGTCAGAGGGCCTTCTTCCATCTTGCTGAGAATACCTTTCTTGATCGCATTAATATATTTACTATCTATGGACCCTCCTACAATACACCACATGAAATCCAGTTTTCCGCCCCAGGGCAAATCATCCTGGTCTCTGGATCTGACATTGAGATCTGACGGATCCTCCATTCCTTCAAAGTAAGGCTCAATACGCATATGAACTTCTGCAAATTGTCCGGCACCTCCTGATTGTTTTTTATGCCTGTATGCTTCGTTGGCGGATGTGGTTATCGTCTCACGGTAAGGAATTCTAGGTCTGTCAAATTCCATGTGTATACCGTTGACCTTTTCAATTCTGTATTTTATGATATCCAGGTGCAATTGACCTTGTCCATGGATAATCGTTTGCTTGAGCGTGGCTGACTGTTCTATGATCAATGTCGGATCTTCCTCTTCGATCTGATGGAGTGCTTTCATCAGTTTTTCCATCTCATTCTTGCCTGGAGGATGTACTGCAAAATCAATTTTTGGCGAAGGAAATTCTATAGGTGCAATTTCTTTTTCAAAGCCCTTGATGGCCAGGGTATTATTGGTGTGGGAGTTTTTCAATTTCACCGTATCACCAATGTCACCTGCGATCAATTCATCAACATTTGTCCTGATCTTTCCTTCAGATACAAATAACTGGTTAATACGTTCGCTTCCCCTGTTGCTTAAATTCTCAAGATCATCACCTGCTTTGATCGTTCCAGAAAATACTTTAAAGTAAGAAACCAGCCCAACCTGTGGCTCAGAGAAGGTTTTAAAGATAAAAGCTACTGAAGGACCATTTGAATCACATACAAGCTCTCCTCCGTCTTTCAGTTTCGCAGCTGGCCTGTCAACAGGACTC
>JAHHJO010000347.1:0-3409 GCA_018680275.1 Bacteroidia bacterium | reverse complement strand
TTTATTAGCATCCATTATGCTTCGCATGAAGGTCACCCAATCTTTTATGTAAGTCCTGCAATGTTCTTGAATTACTCAAAAGATCGTTGGTAACTTTCTCACGTTCATTATGACTTAGTTGGGGTGCCATATCTGCAACCATCCTCGGGAGAACCAGTTCATGCAAACCGTGTACCGGCAAATCTCCGTTAACAGCAGGCGGTTCTTCACCCTCTTCCGCCGGCGGAGGAAATTTGGAATCCCATGGTGGTGTCAATTCTACCTTATCTGTTCTCGGCTTTTTCTCAAGAATGACATTTTCGAATGTCGGTGCGTCATTGGTACGTTCACCCATTCCCCACCTGGACTTTGGAATACCACACCAGTGGAGCAATGAAGCCAAAAATGAAGTTGCATCATATGAAGTTCCGGTATCTGACCTGAATACTGTATTCTTCGATATCCATGGAGAAATAAGTATTGTTGGAATACGCACGCCCATGATATCAAAATCAAAGCCTTCAATGGAGTCATTAGCCCAAGGTTTAGTAGCATATGGCGGTTTGACATGATCAGGTAGTCCTCCGTGTTCATCAAATGTGATTATAAACAATGTTTTTTCCCATACCGGGCTGTCCTGTAATGCATTGAATATATCATTCAGTGTTCTTTCTCCCGGGATCAGATCATTGCCTGGATGATATGAGGTTGAACCATTGCTCGCAACCCATTTTGGTTCCAGGAATGAAAATTTCGGTAAGGTGTCATACTTCACATCATCATAAAACTGGTTTAGTTGCGGCGCATAATCACCGATTACAAATGGATCATCGATGGATGGTATCTGTCCTTTAAGAAAAAGATTATAGGTAAACTTGCAATTAATCCACTCGACGGCATTATAAATCTTGAAATCCTGGATACCATTGCTCCATAAGACTTTCCAAATTGAAGGTCGATGTGGGTAATTAAACCAATCGGTATATTCTACCCCGTTCTGGAAATTATTTAATTGTCCCAGGGAAGATCCTGTAACTGAAAAAGCCCTGTTTACATCAGTACCTCCTGGCATGGAACAAAACCAGTCATCAGAAATGGCAAAATTTTCTGCCAGCCCATTAAGGATAGGCAATTGTTTTGGGGAATAACCGAGCATTACTTCATCTGTACCGTTGTTCCAGGCGAAACCTCCCATGTCCGGTTCTTTCTTGTCATAGTAATCATTCATATCATTATAGAACATTTGTCTCAAGACATCAGAATTATCATGATATGGATCCTGTTGATCAAGGTCAAGAACGAAAGGCTCTCCATCAGCTGTCTTCATACTCAAACGCCCCTTGTTATATTTCGTTATCGGAATTTGTTTTCCCTGGTATTCGTTGGTGAACTTTTTATCGACCCCATTGTAAGGGCCCTCAGGTCCTATGACTTTAATAGGTGCATTCTTGTTATACAACCATCCGACGACATGATCAAACGATCTGTTTTCAATCATATAGTATACAACATGTTCAATCTTATCCCTGAAAAAGTCCATTGTCCCCGGTACATCTTTCAGTTTTGCATCCACAGGAATGAGTGTTTCAATCCCAGTTAAAACCGTATTCTTAGTAAAGGACTTGGGTAGTTTTCCTGATTTCACAGGATCTGAAAGTACATTCTCTGAAGAAAGATCAAAATTCCGCAAGTTATATTTAAGACTTGAAGGGTCCCATTCGAGAACCTGGTTTCCTATAACATTTAAAACTGACTTACTCCTTAACCCAAGCCTTCTCCAGTTCCCGGATCTTACAGCCGGAAAGCTTAGAGGGTTTTTATCCTGTGCATCAAACTGAAATATTTCATAAGCACCGGTTTTAGGAACCCAATCAATCACATAACCGGAAATTGGAATCAATTGATGTCCATCCTCAATCGTCAACCAGGCACCCTGTGGGGTAACTTTGGCCGGAAGAGGATCACTGTTTCCATGATCGAAGTTAAATAGTTGGTAAGTCCCTCGTCCTTCAGTTGGAATCCAGTTTAAAACAAAATTGTCCATTGACAAAAGAACCAGCTCTGTTCCGGATTCAAATCCTTTTTGTGCACCATCGGCATTTGCAAAATCTGATCGAGATCCAAAGAACTTGCCTTTGCTCCATGTCCCTGACTGGACCGCTTTTTCAGTCCAGTTACCTTCAGGATCATAGCTCCCAAGCGGATTTTTGGCGTCAGGATTAAATTCCAGAAGCCGGTATGAATAATTATTATCGGTCAATAAAGGACTCCACTGAAGAATGTAGTTGCCAACCTGAAGTATATGATATCCCTTAGGTATCATATTGTTCTTAATTTCTTTTACCTTCTTAAATAATGACGGGCTGTCGGGATTAAAAGTATATACATTATAATTATCACTCTTGGTATCCTGACTAATAAAATACTGATAGTTGTGTTCCATGGAGGTTCTGGTTTAGTTGAGGTTAATAAAAATCTACCCTATCCGATAGAGTGAGATCAGTGTTTTCAATTATCACTTAAATTACAACATTTTGAGAAATTCTATTGACTTGAAATGCTTATATACTTCAATTTCAACTTGATCAATCCAGGACTATCTCAAAATGTAACCAGAACCTTCAGGAATTATTTTTCTTTACAAAAACTGAACTTCCCCACTTTTTACATCATACATGGCACCCACGACTTCAATCTCTCCATTCATGACCATTTCGTTAAGAACAGGACTGTCTTTTTTTAGTTTCTGAATGGTCAGCTTCACGTTTTCTACGGCAACTTCATTTACAAATTTCAAATTGGAAGAATTACGCTCTTCTCCCTCTGCTGTATGCACATTATTGACAGCGGGCATTATCTTATCCAGCATAGCTGTAAGGTTTCCTAATTGGGCATTATCACAAGCGCCTTTAACAGCACCACAGGAGGTATGCCCCATAATAACGATTACCTTTGATCCTGCCAGTTTACATGCAAATTCAAGACTGCCAAGAATATCTTCATTTACAAAATTTCCGGCTACCCGTGCATTAAAAATATCACCAATACCCTGGTCAAATACAATCTCTGTTGGTATCCTTGAATCGATACAACTGACGATCGCTGCAAATGGATACTGTCCAGTACTTGTTAAACTGACTTGCCCCAGAAAATCCCTGTCCATAGGTGAAGTTGACATAAACCTATGATTGCCTTCTTTCAGTAATTGTATTGCAGAGGCTGGACTCAGGCCAGCCTGCGAAGTGCTTGATTGCGTATAGTTTAATGCTTCCATATTTTATTAATTAGCTTAGTAAATATTTTTAATCTTCTTAAATTTTCAAAATTCTAAATGCATGCGTACTCCTAGTTCACATGGCTTTTAAGCCATTTCGAACACTCCTCAAATGTTTCGAAACAATCTTCGTAGGCCACAAGTCCCGGAACAAGA
>JAHHJO010000171.1:0-10768 GCA_018680275.1 Bacteroidia bacterium | reverse complement strand
TTTCAATTATGCCAACTGGCAGTCTGTTGCCCAGCATTTTCAATGCATATAATCTTTCCAGGGGATCCTGGCTCTTTAATTTATCATTGATCAGAATATGAACTTCTTCCTTTGAGAGTTCGAGTGTTCCTCTATTCAACAATTTAGATTTTAATGCATTTTGCAGGATACCCAGGTATGATTTAAATAATTTATTACCTGAAAATATCCACATCAATAACCAGAAAAGTATGATATAGGATAAAATGGACAAGTTAAACAGGTCAGACTCAATAAGAATGAGTATCAGTATTCCAGCGATACCGATGCCAATCGGTTCCATGATCCCTTTGCAAAGTGTATGCCCTTCAAGTCTTTTTTCTTTTGTCAGAGGCTGGAATAATGTGAGGTAAGCAGGTGTATACAAACTGGTTCTGAATACTTCATCAATAATGATTATCGAAGTGAAAACCCAGATAATGAAGTTTTCCTGGATTTGACCGGTTAATATGCCCACAACACCATAAAGATTTACTGCCAACAATAAAGTGGGAAGCAAAAGCAATACAACTTTAAGACCCATAAACTGGAAAATCCTTCCTGACAGGAAAATCTTAATCAGGAGATTAGCGATTTTGGCGGATGAATATAGAGTAGCGATAAAGACTGCAATATCCTCAAGGTCAACATATCTTTCCTCAATTTTTACGAGGAAGGCATAATGAATAAGGAAATAGGTGAGGGTAGAGATCAATGCAAACAGCGAAATATAGATCTTGAAACTGTCTCTCTTAAAAATCTTTGCAATCTGTAATTTGGTGATGACACTTCCGGATCTCTTGTGTTCATGATGATGATCACTATGTGAAACGAGCATCGAGGAATGATAGCTTTTTGAAAGCCTTAGAAATATAAGATACGCACCACCGAAACTCAGGGCAACGACCATAAAAACACCACTTTCTGAAAATGAATGGATAATCACTGGTGTCATGGCATATCCCATGATTTTGGCGAGTGATTCTCCTACTGAAAGCAGACCAAACAATCGTTTTCCTTGTCTGACGTCAAATATGAGTGAGGCGGAACCCCAGTACTCGAGGTTGCTCAGGTAATACACCAGGTAATAACTGCAAAATGCTATTGATATAATAAGGAAAGAACGGCCCATTCTGAAATTCAGGAACATAAAGACACCCCATAAACTCAATGCCAGGAGAACACCCTTAAATAACTTTGCTGGCTGGTATTTGTGCTCCAGTTTACTATAAACAAAACCAATTAACAGCAATAGGATTGAAGTGACTACGTACAGGAATGGTAAAGAATGAACTTCATGAGAATCGATAATAATTGAAGTAATAACAGTATATGCAAGGGCGATACCCAAACCGCTTAGGAAGGCGTGTATAAGCATATATGTAAACCGCTCAAGTTCCTGAATCTTGAGGTTGAAAATCTTGAGTACTATGCTTGATGCCTGATTGATTGTCCTGGAATTTGGGTAAAAATAGGATTTCTAATTAAAAAACAAGCCTCCTTTATGCAAGAGGCTTAAATTCTTTAAGTTCAGCTATAATAGACTTAAACCAGACTTAATCTCCTAATCGAAGAATCTTTATTTCAACCCGCTGATTCTTTTTTCTGCCCTGCACGGTTTCATTGGAAGCGATTGGTTTGCGTTTTCCATACCCGCGATAACTGATGCGGTCCTTTACCAATCCCCTGTTATATAGAAACTCTGCCACGGTTTTAGCCCTGGATGATGACAACCTGTCACAATATTCATCAGGAGGAATGCTATTGGTATGTCCTCCGATCTCTATCGTTACAGTCGTATTTTCAGCCATGAAATCATAAACTTCATTCAGCACTTCGTATGATTCATCAGTGATCGCACTACTATCAGCCTGGAAAAACAGGTTGTTGATTTGGAGGGTCTGCCCGACAGTGATCTTGGCAATATCCAGCTCTGGCAGTAATTTTGGCTTCTCGACATTTACCGTCTCTATAATCTCGCAACCATTTGCATCGGTGATTGTAAGGTAATTAAATCCATAATTGAGCTTTTTAGCTTCATGGCCTTCCTCTCCGTTATCCCAAAAAATTGAATATGGAGGTGTTCCACCAGAAGGTTCAATGCTCGCCTTTCCATCTTTTTTACCCGCTCTTGAAACAGCTTCTGTGGATAGAACAGTATTTATAAGTTTGGCAGGGTCTTCTATACTTACTGAACTGAACTTCCTGTTTCCAAGGATATCCTCCACAGTCACAGAATAATTGCCTGACTTCAGATTTGTTGGATTATCACCACGCAGACTTACTGGAGACCACATATACTTATAAGGGCCCTGCCCGCCATTGACTTCAATTTTCAGACTGGCATTGTTTTCTCCAAAACAATCAATAGTAGATTCGGGTATGATTGTAATTCGCATATTTTCTATTTGAATAGAATCCGTGAATATCCTGTAGAGACCGGCATCAGCAGTACCGAGCCAAAGTGCCCCTTTTTTATCACTAGCGAGTGAAAGACATTTACTGCTTACCAAACCAAGATTTTCACCATATTTTTCCAATCTTCCTTTATATGGATTATACCTGGTCAGAATATCGGAGGCCACATATAGATTGTTTTTGCTGTCCAGGGCAAGATCATTGATTTCTCCCTCGAATAGTCCTTTTTTTAACCCTTGAGGAAATTCCCGTCCATTGACCATCAGGTATAATTCCTTGTCTGAAAGCAACCATAAACCTTCCCTGTTTTCTGTGGCAGCAATCATTTTATCCTTTTTGTATTCCGTTTTCCAGGATCCTCTGTTATCGCTTAATTCAATGACTCCCCGGTGTGTTCCAATCCATATTGTTCGGTGACTTTTAGAATAAAAAGTAAAGCTGATATAATCTGATCTCAATGCTGAATTAGAAGCAGTATACTTGTCAAGAAGTTTTCCTGAATCAGCGTTTATAACATATAATCCCTTGTTGGTCCCAATCCAGATTTTCTTTTTAAATATTTCAATATCTGTAAACCTTATACTATCAGAAGGTAATTTGAATATGCGCTGTTTGTTTTTATATAAACTATTGTCCGCATAAGCAGAATATACATCACCAGTCCTTCCCACAGCAACAGCGATGGCATTATTGAATTCGGTTACATTGTCTAAAGCATAGGTAGAATTATTGTAGGACCGGATTCCCTTTTTTGATGCGATCCATACCAATCCCTTATTAATCAGAAGATCTTCGATTCTGTCATTGGCAGCAAAGCCTTCTACTCTTTCAAGTACAAGTTCAGTTTTATATAATTCATCCTGCGCAAGGAGGGTAAAAGAAATTAATAAAGAGAAAATTAAAAATCCAGGTTTCATGTTGGTCTGTTTTAATCACACACGATAAACGAGCTTAGCCGGATCAAAGGTCGGAAAAAACTGAATTTAACATTACATTAATCTGATATTTAAAGCTAATCGTTTCTATTTCTTTTCGGATGTAATGCTCATGCAGGCATATTATCATCTACTCTTAAGGATAGCACACCTGCTATAATCATAGATACACCTCCGACTATCAAAGCATATACCGGTTCATTGTTAAAGAATTTCGATACCAGGAATCCAAGGATAGATGCAGCAACAAGTTGTGGAATAACAATAAAAAAGTTAAAAACCCCCATGAAATATCCCATTTTTGATGCCGGGAGAGAACCCGATAACATGGCATATGGTATGGATAAAATACTGGCCCATGCTATACCCACACCTATCATAGGTAACCACTCAAGGTTCAGTACTGTTGGGTTTTGAATAAAGAAAATGGATATCAATCCAAGACCACCTGCAAGCAAGGCAAGAAAATGCGTGAATTTTCGGTTTGTTTTCCTGGCCAGCACAGGCAACATAAAAGCGACCAGGGCAGCAATGATATTATAATTAGCAAACATTTCACCTACCTGGTTGGCGCCGTTGTTATATGCTTCACTGGTCGTATCCGTGGCATTATAAAGATGTTCCGTAACTGCAGGCGTCATATAGATCCACATCGAGAATAAGGCAAACCATGAAAAGAATTGTACCCATGCCAGCTGTTTCATAACCTTTGGCATAGATTGAAAATCATTCATAATGGTCACAAAACCATTATCAGACCTTCCTTTCTTTTGAATCGCTCCTGAAATAATCAAAGCTGAACTACCCAGACCCAGGAGACCTATGGTAAGGACATATAAATCTTTTTTCAAGTCAAAATGATAAATCAAATAGGTCATGACAAGACTCAAAAGCAATACTGCGAATCCTGCCTTTTGCTGCGCCTGACCATTGGAAATATACCATTCATCAGCTTTGTTTTCTTTTTTGAATTCATCTCTTTCTGCATCTTCAAACCGGGCCATTTCTTCAGGAGAATATTCCCTGGACTTAAGGACTGTCCACAGAACTGCCAGGAAGAATACTATTCCACCTATGTAAAATGAAAATTTGACAGAATCAGGGATAACACCCTCAGGAGCAGTATTGGCAACTCCTAAATAGGTAAGGATCAATGGTAGTTTAGAAGCGACATAAGCACCAATACCGATGAAAAAGCTCTGCATGGCAAAACCGGTTGTTCTTTGCTCATCAGGGAGATTGTCGCCTACAAAGGCTCTGAACGGTTCCATGGACACATTAATGGATGCGTCCATGATCCATAACATACCTGCCGCAAACCATAGAAAGGGAGAATTGGGCATGATGAAAAGGGCCAGGGAAGCCAGGATTGCACCGAAAAGGAAATAAGGTCTTCTTCTACCAAGTTTAGGATGCCAGGTTCTGTCACTGAAGTATCCAATGATCGGCTGTACGATAAGTCCGGTCAACGGAGCTGCAACCCATAAAATAGGAATATCATCAATTTCAGCACCCAGCGTTTGGAATATCCTGCTCACATTGGCATTTTGGAGGGCAAAACCCATCTGGATACCCAGGAAGCCAAAACTCATGTTCCAGACTTGCCAGAAACTTAATCGTGGTTTTTTCATGTTCGTTATTTTGTATAGATGAGATATGACCAGGGATCCATTTTGATCATTCCTTCTTCGTCTGTCAGTAGTTGCTTCCCATTCATTTCAGAAAATGCTTTGTCATTGAATGAAAACGGGATGGCATGTGCATCTTTTGACAGATTTAAAATTACAATCACCTTATTGTCATCTTTTGCCCTGCTGAACACAATCGATTTGTCATCGATATATTCAAACACAGGGTCACTTCCATGTTTTCCATTCCAAAGAGCTTTGTTATCATCCTTCAAGTCAAACAGTCCTTTGTAAAATTCAGTATAGGCATAATCTTTCCAGTCTATTGGGTCCTTTACAAAGAATTCCAGTCTTTTTCTCAAGGGTTCTTCCTGGCCATTGTATACCAAAGGCATGCCCTCAAGCGTGGCTGCCAAAACAGCAAGGGCTTTATGTCCGTCTCCCATTCTTTCAAAAACAGTTCCTGCCCATGTGTTTTCATCATGGTTTGAAGTAAAATGAATATGGAATCCTTCTTTATATCTTGATTTATCTTTTTCGTACCAATGCTGAATCTCCTTCACCGGTTTTTCTCCCCTTGCAATTTCATTCATAAGGTGGTGGAATTCCCAACCATAAGTCGCATGGTAAGTCTTGTTATTCCTGTGAGATTCTACATTTGATTCTGCCAGCAGGAAGATATCATCTTTAACATCAGTCAAAGCTGGTGTCAGGCTATCGAAAAAATCCTGTGGTACTCCATGGGCTACATCTACTCGAAATCCATCGATATCATATTCAGTCAACCAGAATTTCATGGCGTCGATCATGGCCTGTCGCATTTCCTGGTTGTCAAAATTCAAGTCTGCCACATCTGTCCATCCCCACGATTTACCGGTATTATAGTCTATGGGGTCAATGATATTTCCATCATCATCTTTTGTATACCATTCCGGGTGATCAGTGATCCATGGGTTATCCCATCCGGTATGGTTAGGCACCCAGTCTATAATCAGGTACATGTCCTGGGCATGGGCTTTTTTAACCAATTCTTTGAATTTGGAAGGATCACCATAGTCCGGGTTAATTTTCAGGTAATCTCCAACTGCATAAGGGCTTCCAAGATATTTTTTCCTTTCTTCGGGATCATCGATATCTTCCACCATCAGGTCTCCTTTGGCTTTCCTGTTCTTCATACTGATCGGTTGTACAGGCATCAGCCAGATGATATCCACACCCATACTTTTCAATCTTGGTAACTCATCTATAATGGCCTGGAAGTTGCCTTCCTGGCTAAATTGCCTGGTATTCAGTTCATAAAGGTTGGCACTGATGGCCCATTCAGGCAGGCTGAATTCCTTTGTTTCAGAAGTGTTTTGTTTTACTTCAGAGGACTGTTCTTGTTTGCAGCTATAAACTGTTGCAGTTATCAGGAATGTCAATATAATCGCTCTTAATGTCATAGTTGTATTTATTGTTTTATATAATATCATTTTCCCGGTAGTGGACTGTTATGAAAAATCGATTTCCCGGCCATTGATAAAGACAGAATCAAGTTCTCCGGTTTCTTTTGAAATTGTCGTACCAGCTTTGGTCATATGCACATTTAATCTGCTGTTCCTGAACATGATTTTAAAATGACAGGCTTCCCACTGATCAGGTAGACTGGGATGAAAATGTAGTTGATTATCCTTGATTCTCATACCTCCGAATCCTTTGATTACTGACATCCAGGTTCCAGCCATACTTGTAATATGCAGCCCGTCTTCAGTATCATTATTGTAATCTTCAAGGTCTAGCCTGGCAGTTCTCAGGTACATTTCATAAGCTTTTTCTTTCTTGCCCAATTTACAGGCGAGAATGGCATGTACGCATGGAGAAAGAGATGACTCATGAACAGTCCTTGGTTCATAAAAATCAAAATTATTCATGTGCTCCGCTTCGGTAAAATCATCCTCGAAGAAATACATACCCTGGAGTACATCTGCTTGTTTGATAAAGACCGATCGTAATATCCTGTCCCAGGACCAATTCTGGTTTATTGGTTTGTCTGCCTGGTCAAGATCTTCTGCAGTCAGCAATTCTTTGTCAAGAAAACCATCTTGCTGGAGGAATATCTTCAGTGTATTGTCGTAGGGCAAATAGATATTCTCTGCAATATCTTTCCATTTTTCAATTTCGGATAAGGAAAGATTCAAGCGGTTCAAAAGCTCGTTATTGAAATCATTGTTTTCATTACGTGCAAGTTCCAGGCATTCCCTTGTATAGTTGAGGCACCACCTGGCGATATAGTTTGTATACCAGTTGTTATTTACATTGTTTTCATATTCATTGGGTCCGGTCACACCCAGGATAACATATTGCTTTTTATCAGAAGACCAATTGACGCGCTGTGCCCAGAATCGGGCAATCCCGATAAGAACATCAAGGCCGCCATCATACAGGTACTCATGATCATTGTTATACCGTATAAAATCATAAATAGCATAGGCGATAGCCCCATTCCTGTGGATTTCTTCAAAAGTAATTTCCCATTCATTGTGGCATTCTTCACCATTCATAGTCACCATGGGATAAAGGGCTGCACCATTTATAAAACCCAGTTTCTCTGCATTTTCGATCGCCTTGTCAAGTTGGTTATACCTGTATTTTAACAACTGTCTTCCTACTTGAGGTGCAGCAGTACTTTGATAGAAGGGAAGACAATAAGCCTCTGTATCCCAGTAAGTACTTCCACCGTATTTCTCCCCGGTAAACCCTTTGGGTCCGATGTTCAACCTGGAGTCCTTTCCTGTATACGTTTGCTTGAGGTGAAAGATATTGAAACGGATACCCTGTTGGGCCGATACATCACCGTCAATTTTTATATCACTTTCACGCCATATATCCGCCCATGCAGATGTATGATTGTTTCTGAGCGCATTGTATCCTGCGGTTTGAATTTGATCTGTCTTTTCTTTACAGATGGCATTGATGTCTTCTTCTTTATGATATAGAGAAGACCCGAAGGAAACATATTTGTGAATAATACAAGTATCTCCCGGGTTAAGTGATACTGCATAATTACTGGAAGCAAATTTATCTCTGTCCGTATTTTTAATGACCTCTTGAGGTTTGTCATTAAGCTTAACAGTCGTCTGAAGTCCAAGGCCAAGATTAAATTTAGTTTTAAGTGTTTCTGCGTGTACGAAACAATAAGAATTATCAGCCAGCCGAGATTTACCAACCCAGAATTTTTCATCATAATTGGAATCCTGATTCATGACATCAAAATCAAGGAATGACGAAATTGACACTGTCCCTTTGAAATCAATACTCTTAATTTCATATTTCAGACATGCAGTTTCATCATCATGCATGCTGGTAAATCGTTCAGCTTTAACTTGGATCTTTTTGCCGCTTTCAAGTTCTGTTTTAAAACTTCTTTCAAGCAAGCCATGCTGCATGTCGAGCACTCTTTCGAAATCAAGTATTTTTGTTTTGTTGAGATCAAGTTCTTCTTCGTTAAATTTGATTTGCAAGCCAATCCAATTGCATGCATTCAATACCTTGGCAAAGTATTCAGGGTATCCGTTTTTCCACCATCCGACTTTGGTTTTATCCGGATAGTAGATGCCGGCGTTATAGCTCCCCTGCAATGTTTTACCTGAATAGCTTTCCTCGAAGTTTCCTCTCAATCCTGTCTTTCCATTTCCTACCGAGAATAAAGATTCGGAGATTTCACTGTATTCAGGATGAAAGCCATTTTCTATTATTTTCCATTCGTGTTTTACAATGTAGTCTTTAACCATAATCAGTCCGATGGATTATTTTCATTTAAAACCCCGGTTAATATATCTTCAAGATTCAGATTATTAAACCCGGGAATAACAAAATTAGCATTTGGGAGATTGGATTCAAGCCCAACACCAACCGAGTAAAATCCGCCTGAATTGGCAGCTTCAATGCCTTTGTAACTGTCTTCAAAAACGATACAGTTTTCAGGTTTTACATCAAGAGATTTGGCTGCTGTTAAAAAAACTTCTGGATCGGGTTTTGTTTTGCTCACCATATTTCCGTCAACTATGATTTTAAAATATTGATCGAGATGAACTTTGTCGATGATCGTCAATGCATTTTTACTTGCAGATCCAACAGCCATCCCTATGTTGTTCTTTTTAAGTTCATCGAGAAAATCATTGACCCCGGGTAAGGTTTCATGCTCATCCATATGGTTTATACTGTCCAGGTACCATTCGTTCTTTAGTCTGGCAAACTCTACTTTTTCTTCAAGGCTTGCCTGGTACCCTCCATTTTCCAGGATGATTTCCAGAGAATCCATTCTGCTGATACCTTTTAATTGTTCTTCAATCTCATCTTCTATGGTAAAATGGAGTTCACTGGCAAGTTTCCTCCAGGATAGAAAGTGGTACCTGGCTGTGTCCACCAGGACACCATCAAGGTCAAAAATGCATGCATTAATCATTATTCAATAAGCGATTTAATTGATTTTCGATGTGAAAACTGTCTGTATAATTTTTCGTGAATATAGTCTCTAATTGCCGGTTGGGAAAGACGAACGAGTCTCTGATTGAGTTTTTCAATAAAATGCCTGGATTTCATACCCAGGTGTTGTTGGATAAAACGTTCCGTAATTATGTAGAATAGATCCCGTAGTTCTGTTTTATATCCCTCATTTATCAGTAACCTGTCGAATACAAATACCCAATCCAGGTCATTCTCTTCTCTTAAAAGATTAATCAGGCCATTGTAGTTTCCTGAAGCAGCATAAATCTTGCTTTGCATTCCAAATTGAAGACTATCTGCAAATTTTTTAATGTTTTTGAATTCCTTTCTGTAAAAGGCATTGGTTATTTTATCCAATAGCTCTCTAAGTTCAATAATAGGTACATCAATAATATCAAGATGATTTAATGTAACGGCCAACTCCGAAAATTGTCCTCGTTCATTAAAAAGTAAAGCCTTGAGTATCGTTGTGTTGTAGTTGAATTCAAGTTTTTCATTTTCAAGGTAGAATTCAACATGTTCATCCATCCTGTTCTCTATCATCAGTTTAAGACACCTGTAAACATTTTGATGATTGTATTTTCTCAATATGTCAATCGCAAGGGAATCAATAGGATATGCTAAATGAAGCATACTGGCCAGGATGCTTACTTTTTCTTCGGATGCCTCATATTTTTTCGAAAGCGATTCTAAAACTTCTGATTTATCAGATTCTGTCAGGCAGTTATGATCATCCAGAATTGTTACCAGGTTAAACTCCCGGGGAATATAATAAGAGACCAGGATGCTTTCTTTGAGTTTTTGTTCTGCTTTCTGCCTGAAAACAGGCGCAAGATCCTGTTCAAGTATTGTTGATAAACCATAGAGAAACTGGATTCTGCAATTTTCAATGGCTTTGTTTTTCAACATGAACCTGTTCTGTAGGTAAAATATTTTGATCAGGGAATGATAAGCCAGGTGAAAAGATTCGATATAGTCCTCAGTACTAAGGCAATCTTCCATTTGCTGAACGAAATCCTTGAAAATTATGGATAGCGTTTTGGCGAGACTGACACTGATTTTCTGATTTTTAGAATTTTTTGGTTTGATCAGTTCATCCAGCAGTCTTTTGTATTTAAGACCATCATCACCTAGATTCATCTTAGAAATGAAATGGGATTTGCAAATCCATTCAAACATCTTGTCACTCCTTGCATAATTAAGAATAAAGGATTTTAGTTCAACAAGGTTGAGGCCATTGATGATATCTTTCATCTGCAATTTTGATAGACGCTTATATTCTTC
>JAHHJO010000503.1:0-2214 GCA_018680275.1 Bacteroidia bacterium | reverse complement strand
ATCTTGTTTGCATTCCCCATGGTCCGTAAAATAGAACCTGGCTACCTATCCCGCTTTGATTGGACTGTGTGCCAGACAACGATAATTTGAAATGATTATTTGTTCCACCAAAATTCAACCAGGTTTCATCTGCAAAAACTGAAGGTGAGTCCGGTGCACCAAAAGCGATATAACAATCCAGATATCCGTCATTATCCAGGTCCCCTATTGCAGCTGAACTGGCATTCTTGAATCCAAAAGGATTATCGTTACTATTGAATTGTAGATCACCCTGATTAAGCAACAAGTAATCCTTGACTCCGGTAATGAGAATATCCAGCAAACCATCGTTATTAAAATCAGCCAGGGAGACTTCAAGGTCAGGTGTTGAAATAGCTCCGCTTGTTGTAAATGACTCATGCCTGGCGAAAGTGCCATCACCATTATTTTCCATAATTACATGAGGGTCAAGGTGATTGATAACAACCAGGTCCATGTCACCATCATTGTCAAGATCACCTGAATCTGCACACCAGCTTTGTTCACCAAGGTCAAGCCTAAATGATTTGGCAGATTCTATATAGCCTGAATCCGTATTAATAAATGCCGTATTAATTCTCCTCGGGTCTTCCGGATCGGTAACGCCTGCCCTACATTTGGATATGTATAGGTCCTGCCTGCTATCCTGGTTTAAATCAACCCAGATTGCAGAATAATTGCCTGAATTATCAGAAACAGGCACAGTCCTGAAATCGATAAGCTCTTCTTCAACAAGATTACCCTTCCCGTCATTTATGAGCGTCAAACTTAAGCCATCGTCATTTGTCATAAGGGCATCCAGCCAACCATCATTGTTGATATCAAACAAACTTGAGCCCTGTGCAAACAAAATTTCTTCATTATTTTGAGATTTAACAAATGAAAACATATCCTCTTGCTTCCTGTAAACACTTACACCATTATAAAATCCGGAATATAAAAAGTCATTATACCCATCATTATTAAAATCTCCAACATTCACCGTATAGGCATTCTTTTGTATTGTATCATGGTATACATCACTGAATATCAGCCCGTTATTCAGTTGAACTTCAATTAAAAAAGCATCTTGTCCGGTGGACAGAATATCATCCCTGAAATCACCATTCAAATCGACAATGGCTTTAGCAAGGCCAAAATATTTTTCTTTGACATTAAGGCGTGAAGATGACTCTACAAAAACAACAGGTGTTTGAGCAAT
The DNA here is from genome assembly GCA_018680275.1 of Bacteroidia bacterium. GTDB lineage: Bacteria > Bacteroidota > Bacteroidia > Chitinophagales > Saprospiraceae > RFSX01. Next base: position 995 of record JAHHJO010000503.1, on the reverse strand, counting down.
CAGCGAAAAATTATAAAAAATAATGCTTATGAATACAATTAATTTCATTCCGGCAATATAATTATATTGTAAAAAATATAAAAGGATTTAGTTTCATTATCAACAGATTATAAATTATAGATAATAGTAATGTCTGGAGCCAGAAGAGTTTTTGAATATTTGAAATATTATCTGAGGGCTGACACCTTATATGGTATTCATTCTCCAGCTGTCTACAAATTGCTTAATGCGTGTTTCGAAGACGCAAAACATTATTATGAGACCAGTCGCCTGGTACATCACAGGGAAGAATACCTCCTGAACAATACAATCATTGAAGTCATGGATTCCGGCGCGGGATCAAAATATTCCTCATCACAACAAAGGAGCATTTCATCAATTGCAAAACATTCCAGCTCAGACCTGACAAAATGTAAAATGCTGTTCAACCTTTCAAAATACTTCGAAGCTAAATACACGCTTGAACTAGGTACCAACCTGGGTTTGGGTACAGCTCATATCCATGCCGGCAACAAGAGTGCTGAATTGCACACTGTTGAAGGAGATCCTACACTCTCAACACTTGCTCAAAGACTTTTTAACATCATGAACTACCAGGCTATCCACTGTCACCAGGACGAATTCAGCACATATATAGATCATAATCAGGATTATATCAAAAAGGTAGATTTTGTATTCATTGATGGCAACCACAAGTATCAGGCAACACTGGACTACTACAGTGCTATTTTAAATAATCCGGTTAAGAAAAAGCTGGTGATTATAGATGATATTTATTGGTCTGAAGAGATGACTGCAGCTTGGAAAGAAATCAAACAAAGTATAAGTTACGGAGCTACCATTGATTTATTCACTTTGGGTTTGGTTTTGTTGGACCCACAGCTTGTTCATCCTGAAAGTTATCGTGTTATGCGTTTCAAATATAAACCCTGGAAAATGGGGCTTGGTGGCTGGTTCTAGTTGATTTGATCGATGCCTTCCGCTAATGTCATTGT
>JAHHJO010000378.1:0-10072 GCA_018680275.1 Bacteroidia bacterium | reverse complement strand
TTTTCTTGGGTTTTTCATATTGCTCAGGACTTATCTTTCCAAGAATTTTAAGTCCTTTTAATTGTGGTGCTTCAATGCGCACGACTTCCTCTTCCTTTTTTTCTTCTTCAACTGAACTTTCGTCCGGTGGTGTATCATCTGATACAGGTTCTGAAACTTCTTCCGATTTTTCTTCTTTAACTTCTTCTAACTTTTCTTCTTTAACTTCTTCAACCTTTTCTTCAACCTTTTCTTCAACCTTCTTTTTAGGTTCTGGTTTGTCCAGTTCAATCTTTCCTATAACTTTAAGACCTGTTTTAGGTTTTTCAACAGCAAAGATCTCTTCTTTTTCTTCCTTGACTTTTTCTTCTTCGACTTCTTTAACCTCTTCCTTAACTGCTTCTTTTTCTTCAGGAACTTCAGCTGTTTCAGCTTCTTTGATTGTACTTCGTGCTTTGATTTCAGCTTCTTCTTCCTGGTTTCTCGAACCAATTACCAGTTTATCCGCTTTCTCCTTTACAGCAATTGAATTACTAAATTCCTCTAACAAAACCTCATACATGTCTTCACTGACTTTTGAAGTAGGTTTGTTTTCTATTTCAAAGCCATTATTGGTCAGGAACTCAACAATCGTTGTGGTTCCTACATTTAATTCCTTCGCTATTTTAACAAGGCGCTTCGACATGTATAATTATAAACATTTTAAGGAAGACTAATCGTCTTCAAATTCTGATTCAAGAACGCCCATCACATTATCAATTGTCTCTTCTTCAAGGTCTGTTCTTCTTAATAATTCTTCTTTACTCAAATCAAGTACACTTCTTGCAGTGTCACAACCAATTCCCTTGAGGGCATCAATAACCCACTCTTCGATTTCATCTGAAAATTCATCCAGATCGACATCTTCAAGGCCTGGTTCATCATCTTCACGATAAACATCAATTTCAAATCCTGTAAGCCTGCTGGCAAGTTTTATATTTGATCCTCCTTTTCCAATAGCCAAAGATACCTGATCAGGTTTTAGAAACACAGCCGCAGTATTCTTTTCTGTATTTAAATCAATATTGGAAACCTTCGCAGGTGTTAGTGACCTTTGAATGAATAGCGTCAAATTGTTAGTGAAATTGACGATATCGATGTTCTCGTTTTTAAGTTCCCGGACAATGCCATGGATTCTTGATCCTTTCATTCCTACACAGGCTCCTACCGGATCAATTCTGTCATCATATGATTCAACTGCAACTTTTGCTCTTTCACCAGGTATACGAACAATCTTTTTAATTGTTATCAATCCATCTTCAATTTCAGGCACTTCCTGTTCCATTAATTTTTCAAGGAACCTGCTGTCCGTCCTGGACATTATTACAACAGGATTGTTGTTTTTCATATCCACCCTCTTGATCACTCCTTTTACCATATCCCCCTTTCTGAGGAAGTCTCCCTTGATCATTTCTCCACGTGGAAGGATCAATTCACTGCCTGTCGCGTCGTCAATGATGAGGAATTCTCGTTTTAGTACCTGTGCCACTTCTCCCAATACTATTTCACCAACCCTGTCAGAATACCGTTTGAAAATCTCATCTTTTTCCAGTTCCATGATCCTTGAGATGAGAGTCTGCCTGGCTGCAAGAATGGCACGTCGACCAAAATCTTCCAATCCTAGTTGTTCATAGCATTCTTCCCCGACCTCGTAATCCTCATCAATGGATAAAGCTTCAGATACTGAAATTTGACTCATTTCATCTGTTACTTCGCCATCAGGTACGATCTCCCGGACTCTCCACATTTCAAGGTCCCCGTTTTGCGTGTTTACGATAACATCAAAATTATCGTCGGAACCATATTTCTTTTTTATAAGTGTTCTGAATACATCTTCCAGGACCCTAACCATTGTAGGTCTGTCGATGTTTTTTCCAGCCTTAAATTCCGCAAATGACTCTACGAGATTCATTTTTTACTTTGAAAATGTTATTAAAATTTTTGTTTCTTCAATATCGGCCAATTTCAATTCAATTGCCTCTTTTTCCACTTTTCCTTTGGCTTTGGACTTCTTACCGGATTTTTGAGATTTCAGGATGGTAATTTTGTCTTCACCGACTTCAGTTAACTCACCTTCCATCGCAGAACCGTCGATTAATGAAACTTTGACCTGCCTGCCAATATTTTTTACATATTGTCTTATAAATTTTAAAGGCCTGCCAATACCGGGTGAAGATACTTCAAGTGTATATTTTGGCCCGATAATTCCAGACTCATCCAGGTATGCTTCAATCGACCTACTCAGTTTCTGGCATTGCCAAAATCGTACACCTTCATCTGAGTCGATAAAAACTTCCAGTTTACTTCCATTCTGACAAATGTCGACAAGAAAACAATCGCTCAGATCGGTTTCTTTAAATCTTTCTTCAGCAATTGCTGTTATCTTTTCTTTAAGTTTGTCCAAAGTATATAAATTAAAAAGAGGGAACTTCTGCTCCCTCCTTTCCAAATACGCTGCAAAGATAAGCAATTATTGCAGATCTTACAAGCTGTTATAAATTAGAAGATTTCTTAGCATAATTATGGAACAAATATTTGAAAAATCTCTCCAGGCCGCTGAATTCATCAGGAATATCATTAGCTGCGATCCGGAATTTTGTTTCGTGACTGGTTCAGGCCTGGACAATCATGTTCACAGGTACAATATAATAGATACAATTCCTTACACGGATGTACCACATATGAAACACAGTACATTTCATAAGGGACATTTCCTGCATTGTGAACACAAAGGGATACATTTCCTCATTTTAAGAGGAAGATTACACTATTATGAGGGATATAGCGCCAAGGAAGTCACTTTCGCTATCAGAATTTTATCACAACTCGGAGTCAAGCGATTATTATTGACGAATGCATCCGGAGGTTTGAATCCAGAATTTGAAAATGGTGAACTGGTCATGCTTAATGATCACATCAACCTTTTTCCTGAACATCCGCTTCGCGGACCCAATGATGAAAGATTTGGAGAACGATTTCCGGATATGTCAGACCCATATGACCATGATTTCAGGAAAAGAATTCTTGGGATTGCTGAAAGTCAAGGGATTAAGCTGGAACAGGGTGTTTATGCAGGATTTCAGGGCCCCAGTATGGAAACGCCTGCTGAATATAAGTTTCTTCACATTATCGGGGCAGATATGGTTGGGATGTCTACCGTTCCAGAAGTAATTGTGGCCAACCATTGTAGTATGAAGACTGCTGCAATTTCTATCGTAACAAATGTTTGTTATCCACCCGAAAGAATTAAACCAACCACTGTTGAAGATGTTATTAATACTGCGAATAAGGCAACACCGGGACTCTATGCTATCGTAGATCGCCTGATCAATCCTTAATACAGTATCCTTCAGGTATTTAAATTTGTTCCAGTACCAAAATGTCTGAAGCTATTATTTTAACTTTGAAAGTTTAGACTTAGCCGGATGGCCACAAAAGAAGAAGAACAATTCATTGATATTATTGGCGCTCGTGAGAACAATCTCAGGGATGTAAGTATACGTATACCTAAGAACAAACTGGTCGTTATCACGGGTATCAGTGGGTCTGGAAAATCCTCATTGGCTTTTGATACATTATATGCTGAAGGACAAAGACGGTATATGGAGACATTTTCCTCTTATGCGCGCCAATTCCTGGGTAAAATGGAAAGACCGGATGTTGAAAAAATAGATGGTCTTAGTCCTGTAATCTCTATTGAACAAAAAACGACGGCCTGGAATCCGAGAAGTACGGTAGGCACAACTACAGAAATATATGATTTCCTTCGTTTGTTGTATGCCAGGATTGGAGAAGCTTACAGCTATAATACAGGAAATAAAATGGTCCAGTACACCGAAGTACAGATCATAGATCATATCATTAATCATTTCGACAACAGGAAAATATCGATCCTTGCCCCGGTAATCCGTGCCAGGAAGGGACATTACAGAGAGTTATTTGAACAGACACGTAAAAAAGGATATACTAAAGTCCGCGCTGATGGCAAGGTCCTGGACCTGAAACCCGGTCTTCAACTCGACAGATACAAAGTGCATGACATAGAAATCATAATTGACAGGATCAAGATTTCAAATGAGAAGAGAGACCGGATTGCGGATTCTGTTAAAATAGCATTCAAACAGAACCAGGATTTTATCCAGATACTTGACAATGATTCAGACGATGTGAGAACCTATTCCAAACGACTGATGTGTCATGACACGGGGATTTCATACCAGGAACCATCACCAAATACCTTTTCTTTTAACTCTCCCTATGGCACTTGTCCGCGTTGTCGCGGTCTTGGAGAATGTCATGATGTGGATATGGTTAAAGTTATTCCTGACGATTCCAAAAGTATTAACCAGGTCGGAATTGTTCCATTTGGAGAAGTAAGAGAAAATTATACTTTTAAGCAGCTTCGCCAAATAGCGAAGAAATATAATTTCAGTTTTGCAACCCCCTTAAGGGAAATCCCGGAAGAAGCATTAAATGTTATTTTGAATGGAGGTGATGAGAGTATGAACATGAACCTTAGGTTTGCCAAACATGATTTTACCTACAACCTGGCTCATGAAGGCCTCTTAAATATGCTGCACAGGTGGCAAAGAACTTCAACCTCTGAGAAGATCAGACGTTGGGCAGAAGATTTTATGACTGTCATTACATGTCCCGAATGTAAAGGGTACCGCCTCAAAAAAGAGTCATTACACTTCAAACTTGGTGAGAAGCATGTTGGAGAATTGGCTCAAATGGACCTTGATGAGTTGAAGGATTGGATGGATAATATTGAAAATCACCTTGATTCAAAACAAAAAGTCATTGCCAAAGATGTACTTAAAGAAATCAGGATGCGCCTTCAGTTCCTCCTGGATGTCGGACTCGATTATCTGAGTCTCAACAGGCCAACAAGAACCCTTTCAGGTGGAGAATCCCAAAGAACCCGGCTTGCTACACAGATTGGATCCCAGTTGTCAGGTATAACCTATATCATGGATGAGCCGAGTATTGGATTGCATCAGAGAGACAACCAGAAATTGATTCATGCACTTAAAAATCTGACCCATATTGGGAATACAGTCGTAGTTGTAGAACATGATAAGGATATTATGCTGGCTTCAGATTACCTGATCGACCTTGGGCCAGGGGCAGGTAAGCATGGTGGTGAAGTTGTCGATGAAGGGATTCCGGATTCTTTTATGTCAGGCAAGGGAATCACGGCAGAGTATCTTAATGCTGCCAGGAAGATTGAAATTCCGGCTGAACGAAGAAAAGGAAATGGGAAAAAATTGGTCCTAAAAGGTGCTATTGGACATAATCTTAAGAAAGTTGACCTCCATATTCCCCTGGGTACATTTTGTTGTGTAACCGGTGTTTCGGGAAGTGGCAAATCGACACTAATTAACCAGACACTTTATCCAATCTTAAGACAGCATTTTTACAAGAGTATAAAGAGACCTCTTGAATATAAAGCTATAAAAGGGCTTGAGCATATTGACAAAGTCATTGAAATTGATCAAAGTCCTATTGGCAGAACACCGAGATCAAATCCGGCGACCTACATCGGTGTTTTTACAGATATAAGAAAAATATTCTCCGACCTTCCGGAATCGAAAATCCGTGGATACAAACCAGGTCGTTTTTCATTTAATGTAAAACAAGGAAGATGTAATACATGCGAAGGAGGAGGAATGAAACTGATAGAAATGAACTTCCTGCCTGATGTGTATGTGGAATGTGAAGAATGCCAGGGCAAACGATACCAAAGAGAAACACTGGAAATCCTGTACAAAGGAAAATCAATTTCAGATGTCCTTGAACTTAATGTGGATGAAGCAGTAGAATTTTTCAAGCCAATTCCCAAGATCTACCGTAAACTCAAAACGCTGCAGGATGTTGGATTGGGATATATCACACTGGGACAGCAGGCAACAAGCCTTTCAGGTGGAGAAGCACAGAGAGTTAAACTGGCAGAAGAGCTTTCCAAAAGAGATACAGGCAATACTTTTTATATCCTTGATGAACCTACCACTGGATTACATTTTGAAGACATCAAACACCTTCTTGCCGTCCTCTATAAATTGGTAGAAAAAGGAAATACAGTCGTCGTGATAGAACATAACATGGATGTGATTAAGGTCGCAGACTATATCATCGATATCGGACCCGAAGGAGGACGGGGTGGTGGAGAGATCATATATGAAGGTGTACCCGAAAAAATGCTCAGGAACAAAAAAAGCCACACCGCACGTTTCCTGAAAGAAGAATTGCAGTCTTAGTTGTCAGTACCAATTACTGGATCCTGAAGCTGTGTACTTACTCATAGCTTATTTGTACTTTTGCAGCGCTTTTATAATCGCAATAGAGACAAAAAGGAAATATGGATTTTAAGAAATTAATTGCACACAGTAAGGAATACGGTTTTATTTTCCAATCAAGTGAAATTTATGATGGATTGGCTGCAGTGTACGACTATGGTCCGATGGGAACAGAACTGAAGAACAACATCAAGCAATACTGGTGGAAAAGTATGGTGCAGATGCATGCAAATATTGTAGGTATTGATGCTGCCATTTTTATGCATCCCAAAACATGGAAAGCGTCCGGTCATGTTGATGCATTTAATGACCCACTTATAGACAATAAAGACTCTAAGAAAAGGTACAGAGCTGATCAGTTGATCGAAGGGTATGCCGAGAAAATTGAAAATAAGATTCAGAAAGATGTAGATAAGGCGCGAAAAAGATTTGGTGATCAGTTTGATGAAGATCAGTTCAGGACCACGAATCAACGTATTATTGACAGGCAGACAAAAATCGATTATGCGATTAATTCAATGAATGATCTTCTGGCTAAAGAAGATATGGAAGGATTAAAGGCACTGATTGAAGAACTCGAAATTGCTTGTCCTGACAGTGGTTCACGGAACTGGACCGATGTCCGGCAATTCAATCTTATGTTTTCGACCCAGCTTGGGAACATAGCCGGTGAAGAAGGTAAATTGTACCTGCGTCCGGAAACGGCCCAGGGTATTTTTGTCAATTTCCTGAATGTCCAGAAATCTACCCGGCAGAAAATTCCTTTCGGTATTGCTCAGATAGGAAAAGCCTTCAGAAATGAGATTGTTGCCCGACAATTTATATTCAGGATGCGTGAATTCGAACAAATGGAAATGCAGTTTTTTGTGCGTCCCGGCGAAGAAATGAAATGGTACGATTACTGGAAGCAAACAAGGCTGGACTGGCATTTGGCACTGGGCACACCATCCGAGAATCTGCGGTTTCATGACCATGAGAACCTTGCACATTACGCCAATGCTGCAGTAGATATCGAATTCAAATTTCCATTTGGATTCCGTGAACTGGAAGGTATCCATTCCAGGACCGATTTTGATCTGCGCAGCCATGAAGAATTATCAAAGAAAAAACTCCAGTATTTCGATCCTGAACTGAATGAAAACTATATTCCTTATGTGGTTGAAACATCAATCGGAGCAGACAGGATGTTCTTATCTCAGTTAGGTCAGAGCCTTGTTGAAGAAACAGTACCCGATGCGAAGGGTAATGATTCTACCAGAATTGTCATGAAACTGAATCCATCCATCGCTCCTGTGAAAGCAGCAGTAATGCCTTTGTTAAAAAACAATGAAGAACTGGTACGTGCATCAAATGATGTCTATGACAAACTCAAGAAAAGGGTCATTTGCCAGTATGATGAAAAAGATGCCATTGGCCGACGCTACAGAAGACAGGATGCGATCGGAACACCATATTCAATTACTATTGACCATCAGACTCTGGAAGATCATACAGTAACCATCAGGGAAAGGGACACTCTGAATCAGGAACGTGTTTCAATCGATAAGGTAATTTCTACAGTTTCAGAAAACACGGACATCAGCAATATTCTATAGCTTGTGAAGGAAAAGGTCATCATTTTTGATTTTGGGAATATCCTGATCAGTCTTGATTTTGAAAGATCTTTTCGGGCCTTTGAAGACCTGTTGAATGTTGACTGGTCAGACAGGATGATTCCTGGTGTTGTTCAAAAGGCCATTTATCAATATGACAGGGGCAGGATATCAGATGAGGAATTTGCCAAAACTTTTCATGTGTATAACCCGGATGCATCCTTTGCTGATATTTATAAAGCATGGAACACACTTTTGGGCATTATTCCGTCTAATCGATTTGAATTCCTGTTATCTCTTAAAGCCAAATACAAACTAGCACTTCTCTCTAATATCAATAACCTTCATTTGAATGAAGTCCATCACTATCTCAGGAATGAACATTCTGTTCATGATTTTGAAGAGAGATTTTTCGACCAGGTTTTCTATTCGCATATAATCGGAAAGCGAAAGCCGGATCTGGAAACTTACAGATACGTAGAAGAAAACCTTGGCATTAGCGGAGAGAATATTTTATTTATTGATGATATGGAAGAAAATGTCCTGGCTGCAAGGAACTGTGGCTGGAATGCTTGTGTTCATAATCCTGCACACAGTATAGAAAATAAATTTTCTGAATATTTGATCGCTGCCGGTTTTGAATAATGGAATTTGAAAAAGCTTTAGACAGAATGAAGAGGTACTGCGCGTACCAGGACAGGTGCCACCTGGAGGTGTCTCGTAAACTATATGATATTGGTATATATGGAGATGACAAGGATCAGGTCATGGCAGAACTGATAGAACAGAATTTTCTAAATGAAGAAAGATTTGCCAAATCCTTTGCCAGGGGAAAGTTCAGGATGAAAAAATGGGGAAGGAACAAAATATTGAATGGGCTTCAGGAAAGACAGATATCTGATTACTGTATCCGCAAAGGCCTAAAAGAAATTGAAGAAGATGAGTATATCAGGGTACTTAAGGAAATACTTATCAGTCAGATTAGAAAATACAATGGTGAAAATGCTTTGATTGCTAAAGATAAGGCGATAAAGTATGCTTCTAAAAGAGGCTATGAAGCGCCGATAATATTTGCAATTGTAAAAGAAATTGAGCTTGATTCAGATAGCTTTTTATGATCAATGAAATGACCTTGTTGCCCTGACGTGCATTTGAACAGCATATCCTGCTAAATCATAAATACGATTTTGAAAGTTCACATACCAGGCTGCAGTAGGATAATGAAAATCTGAACTCCAGTACCTACTGTTTGAAAAATCCCCCAGATTGTTTTCATGCAAGTTCTCGTACATTAGTATTAAATAATACAATTCAGGTAATTCCCAATCATTATATCCATTCAAAACTAATTCTTCACAAATTATTTCACCCTCCGGCATAGTTGCTTGGTTGCTTTGATCTTCAGGAGCAGACACCATGCCAGAACCATCATCTGTATTCAGATAATATATCAATCCACCTTCGTATATTTTTCCAAAAAGGCTGTCAAGCAGTATACCTCCGTTATACAGTTCTAATGGATGGAATCCGGAATCTAATAAGAATTGAACTTTCATTGAGTCCAGTTGCTCACAGGTGGTACCGATGTATCCTTCAGGGCACTGACATATTCCATTTATACAGATTCCTCCATTTTGGCACTCTATATTTTGAGTGATACATAGGTCTTCATGTTCACAAAATGTTCCTGTATATCCGGGGGGACAATCGCATAGGCAAGAGAGTTCATTAAAGCTGCCCGAATTGCATTCCTGTGGATCACAACTATCAATTGTGCATTTAATGAAAATCAGTAAAAGAAGGAGAATAAAATTAATGGATATTAATGATTTCATAGAATGCATATTAAATGAAGATATCCAGAAATTATCAAAGGCAGATTATCTGTATTATAAACGAAATATTGTAAAAGAAAATTTAAAAGTTGTGCAGTAGGCCTTGAATTCTTCATTCTAAACTATGTAAACGGCAGATAGGAATGGAATTAGAGAGTTTTGTCGGAAAAAAAGAGCCGTATAATTTCAAATTCCCGCTATCTATTTAAGATCACTTTTTCTGAAGATGTGTTTTTTTAAGCTTTACGCCTGACCCCTGATCCCATTGAGGGAGAATAAAACAGATAGATATAAGCATTAGAGCGGTTCTCCCTAAAGGGAGTTAGAG
>JAHHJO010000058.1:0-2451 GCA_018680275.1 Bacteroidia bacterium | reverse complement strand
GTGTAGCGCCATCCAGTGCACCTTTTCTAAGTCGAACAACATCAAATGTAACGGGATCAGACAACTGTGATACCGTACCCTTTTCCTGTTTAAAAAGCGTGGCAGTATATGTGCCCGGCGCTGCCATAAGTCCTGCAGGAACGCCTCCCCAAAGAGGCGGTGGGGGATCCTTCATGGGCACAGCATAAGGGGCAGGGTATCTTAGATCCCAGGCCAGACGATGAAACCCTTTTTTAGTTGATCCTTCGATACGTCTAACGAAATTACCCTCGCTGTCACTGATATTGATCCATACACGTGGTTTGCTCTCTTTCTTTTCTTCATCAAGCGTATCCCATCCAGGAAAATCAATGTTTCCTGTCATCTTTTTTTCTTTTTTCTTCCTTTTTTCGCTTTTCGATTCCATGTCATCTTTCAGGTAATATGTCAATACTGCACCGAAAGGCGGGTTGTCTGCTACGAAATGGTCTGCACCCTGGTCACCACGTTTATCATGAAAACTCAAATGTGGTCTTGGGACATACCACCAGGCTTTACGTGTACTGAATAAAGTGGCTTCATTCTCAAGTACTTCGGCATCCACTTCCCTGAAAACACGGATATCGTCAAAAACATAAAAACTACGACCAAATGAAGCACCAACCAGGTCATTTTCCCTGCGTTGAATTGCTAAGTCCCTGAATGAAATTGTGGGTAGTTTGCCTTTGAGTTTGATCCATTTCTCTCCTCCATTTGGAGTAAAGTATATACCGAATTCCGTGCCGGCAAACCAGAGGTCTTTTTTTACATGATCCTGAACCAAACGCCAGACAAGCAAACGATCTGGCAAATTGTTTTGCATGGTTTTCCAGGTTTTGCCACGATCTGTACTTTTAAGAATATATGGTTTAAAATCCCCATACTTATGATTGTCCAATGCTGCATACACAGTATTCGGGTCGTGAAGATCCGCTTTGATATCATTTATATATGGAACTTCAGGCATTCCTTTGATTGTACTGACTTCTATCTTCCTCCAGGTTTTGCCATAATCTTCAGTGATCTGGATCAGTCCGTCATCAGTGCCGATATAGATCAACTGATCATCCAGCGGAGATTGTGCTATTGAAGTAATCGTATTATAATTTGACATGGCATAGACATCCCATGAATTCTCCCAACTTTGTTTCTTGCCCATAATAGGAAGATCAAAACGATTCTGGTCGTGGGTCAGGTCACCTGATAAGGTCTGCCAGTTATCACCACGATTGTCAGAAACCCATAATCTTTGAGATCCGTGGAAGATACGCTTGGGATCGTGTGGACTTACAAGGATAGGTGCATCCCAGTTATATCGTTCGTAATCTTCATCTTCCCCGGGCTGGGGTGTAATATCCATAATCTCGCCTGTTGTCAAATCAATCCTGGACAAGGTCCCTTCCTGCCTTTGTGCATACATAATATCAGGGTTACCTGGTTCTGTGGCAGGTTGGTGACCATCCCAGTCAAGCACCACCTTCCAGTCTGAGTTTTGAATACCATGTACATTATCGGTACGGGAAGGTCCTCCTTCAGTGGCATTATCCTGAGTTCCACCATATACATTGTAGAATGGTTCAGCATCATCAACAGCTAACTTATAAAACTGGGTGAGCGGCAAGTTTTCCATAAAGCGCCAGTTAGCTCCAAGGTCAAAACTTTCATAGACTCCGCCATCGGTTCCCATCAAAAGATAGTCCGGATCATCTTCCCTGAATGCAATCGCATGATTGTCTCCATGCTTGTTACTTTCATTTAATCTTCTGAATGTTTTTCCACCATCGTCAGATACCTGCACACGTACATCCATCAGGTATAATCTGTCAAAAGCATGGGGAGAAGCATAGAGTTCCTGGTAGTAATGCGGGCCAGTACCGCCAGCTACAGTTTTAGACATTTTTGTCCAGCTGGAACCCCGGTCAGTGGATTTGTATACACCACCTTTTCTTCTTACCAATTCAATGGCTGCATAGAGCACATCGGGCTGCTGTGGAGAAATAGTCAATCCAATTTTACCCATATTTGACTCAGGAAGTCCACTTTTAAGTTCTTCCCATGTTTCACCTCCATCCATGCTCCTGTGCAATCCTGTTCCTGGACCACTGCCCATATAAGCAGCAACTGTCCTGTGCCTGTCCCATGTGGCAGCATACATTCTGTCCGGATCACGTGGATCTATAACGAGCTCTGTCACCCCGGTCCATTCGTCATTTCCAAGGACACGTTTCCAGTTCTGTCCTCCATCTGTTGATTTGAATAACCCACGGTCACCGCCTTTGGACCACATCGGACCCTGTGAGGCAACCCAGATAATGTCCGGGTTTTCAGGGTGAATCACAATCTTAGAGATGTGTTCGGAATTTTTAAGTCCCATGTTTTTCCAGGTTTTACCTCCATCATCACTACGGAATACACCATCTCCAAAAGACATGT
>JAHHJO010000497.1:0-5825 GCA_018680275.1 Bacteroidia bacterium | reverse complement strand
TGGGTCTGAATTACAGGTGGCAAAGTTCTTCACGCACAAAAATTGATATCGGTGCTGGTGCATATCACCTGAACCAGGCAAAAGCTAAATTCTATAATAATGATACAGAAAAACTACCCTTACGTCTTTCACTTTATGGAATTTTAAGCCTTGAATTAACTTCTGCATTGGACTTGCAACTGGATATTATCCACCAAAGACAACGGTCTTATCTTGAAACTTTGTTTGGAGGCTATCTCAATTTCTACTTAAGCCAGAAACGAGGAAAAGAAACACAATTCAGGGTTGGAGCCGGTTATAGAACAACGGGTTCATTTTTCCCGAAAGTCGGATTTGAGTTCAACAATATATTCCTTGCGTTTAGCTACGATATTGATTTTTCAGATTTTGGCAATGATGTGTCTCCTGCCAGCCCTGAAATTCATTTCAGATATATTATAAAACATGTGAAACCAAAAGGTCAGTTCAAGATATGCCCGATTTTTTAGGCATGCTTATAAAATGAAGAGAAGAATTATAAATATCGTTTTATTCATCCTGATTGTATCAGGCGCCCAGGCCCAGTCCCTGAAGGCATTTTTAAATGCCGGTGAGGAAGCCCTGATGAAAGGTGATTACTACAACGCGATGTTTTATTATAGTACAGCCATGGAATTTGATACAGCCAGGCTTGACATACGCTATAATTTCGCCGAGGCTTCACGCGAATTCTATGCTTATTCAGTCGCTGAGAAAGAATTTCAATATGTACTGGATAATGATAATGATAATTCTTTCCCATTGGCATCATATTACCTGGCCGCTGCCAAACAGAATCTTGGCAAATATGATGAGGCAAAACAATATTATCAACTCTACTTATCCGAATACGGAGGAGATGATAACAGGATGACCCTACGTGCTGAAAAAGAACTGGAAGCCATAGAATGGGCTAAAGAACAAATTGAATTCCCAGAACCGGGAGTAACCGTTACTCATTTGGATAATGGAGTGAATACACCTTATTCTGAATTTGGCGCATTGGAGAAAAATGATGAGTTATGGTATTCATCATTAAGATTTGAAAAAGAAACAAAAGGAAACAGGATCAATAAATTATTCAGTAAGATTCTTGCTCAAAATGAAAATGGCAATATCGAAAAAGATGAACTGAATGATTACAACCAGCATACGGCGCATACTGCCTATAATCATGATGGCACACGGTTGTATTTTACTCTATGTGACTATGTAAACGATTTCGAAATTCAATGCGATATATATTATTCGGAGGTCGCAGGGAATAATTTTGGAGAAGCAGTAAAATTACCTTCTGTCATTAATATGGAAGGAACCACTTCGACACAGCCTTCAATTTCCCACAATCCACAGACAGGAGAAGAATTTATATTCTTTTCATCTGATCGTCCAGATGGTAAAGGAGGAATGGATATCTGGATGGCTGGGATCAATGGTTCAGGTTTTTCTGATCCGGTCAATCTTGAAAATATCAATACTACTGAAGATGAACTGACACCATTTTACCACAATGAGACAGGTACTTTGTTTTTTAGTTCCGATGGGTACCTTGGAATGGGAGGCCTTGATGTCTACAGTTCATTCAATACCCCTGATGGATTTGGGACCCCACAAAATCTGAGACCGCCTGTCAATAGCAGTTTCAATGACCTGTATTACTCCATTAATCCGGAAAGTGATAAAGCTTATCTTTCATCGAACAGGACCGGATCATTATACCTTGAAGCTAGTTATGAAGCATGTTGTTACGATATTTACCAGGTCGATATAGAAGAAATCGAATTGGATCTGACTGCATTGACATTCAATGCAGAATCTCTCGATCCATTACCTGGAGTGACAGTCATGATTCTGGATGCTATAACCGGGGAAATAGAAGCAGAATTTACCAATCCGAATGGTCACGAACACAAGTTCATAATAATTAAAGGTCGTGAGTATCTTATAGTGAGTGAAAGAGAAGGTTTTGAAACAGATACTACAAGCCTTAGTACAAGGCATATAACTTCAGACCTGGAAGAGATTATCAAAAAAATATACCTCACACCACTGGATATACGTCTTGAAGTCTTCACTTTTGATGATATCACGAAGGCGCCTCTGAACGGCGTAACAGTCATTCTGGAAGAAATAGGTGATCTGGGGACAAGCCCGGTAACTCAGATCAATACGGAATCCAACGAATTCTATTTTGATATAGTAGCAGGTCGAAAATACAGGCTGACTGCAGATAAACGTGCCTATACAACAGTCATAACAGAATTCGAGGCTCTTGACATTAATGAGGGCAAAATAAGGAAGGACCTCTATCTTATGAGTTCGGAAGGTTACATGAATGATCACTTGCCGATAGCCGTCTTCTTTGACAATGACAGACCTGATCTAAGATCCAGGAGAATGTATACTGAAAAGACATATTCGGAAACTTACTTTCCTTACCTGGATTCCGAAGAAGAATTCAAGAACAACTTTTTGTCAAAATTGACAGATTCTGATAAAACCGAAGCTGAAATAAATATTTCTCAATTTTTCAGGAATGATGTTGAAGGAGGATTCAATAAGCTTCAGGACTTCCTGGCGGTATTGAAGGAAAGACTTGCTGCAGGAGATGTCATTGAATTGACCTTGAATGGATATGCGAGTCCGAGAGCGGAAAATAGATATAACCTTGCCCTGGGACAACGAAGATTATGGACCCTCAAAAATGAAATCAAAGGATATGAAGAAGGAATTCTGAATGCCTATATTGAAGCAGGTCGACTGGTAGTTACCGAAATTTCACTAGGAGAAGAAATTGCACCGCCTGATGTCTCAGATTCATTATCAGACAGAAGGCAATCGATATACAGTGTAGAAGCATCAAAACAAAGAAAAGCTGAAATTGTAAAAGTGCGTATTTTAAATAATTGACCTTATGTCAAAAACGACTAAAATATTTGTTTATCCCATTTTGACAGCATTGATGATGTTGTTCAACTTCACGATAGTGAATGGGACGCATATTGTTGGTGGTGAGCTGACCTATAAATGCCTTGGGAACAATGAATATGAAGTGACATTAATTGTACGTCGGGACTGTGAAAACGGTGCTGAAGACGCACCCTTTGACGATCCTGCAGTTGTTGGTGTCTTTGATATATTCGGTGCTTTACAATTGCATTTGGGAAATCTTGGAGAAATGGAGTTGCCATTCATGGGAGAAGATACAGTATCAAATGAGATCGTCTTTGATTGTGGTGCACTTGGAGGACCTGTATGTGTTCATGAAGCTGTTTACAGGGATACCATTACTTTACCATGGAATAAAATCGGATATATTCTGGCATATCAACGATGTTGTAGAAACTCCATTCTGAACAATATTACAGAGCCATTGGAAACCGGTGCTACTTATTATTCCCGGGTGGAAGCCAAAGCGCTCGAAGAATGTAATTCACAACCCGTTTTCCAAGAGTGGCCAGATGTTTATATCTGCGTGAACGAAGAACTCGTTTTCGATCATGCTGCCATTGACCAGGATGGCGACCAGTTGGTATATAAACTATGTACACCAATGGCCGGCGCCACAATTGATCATCCTAAACCAACACCTCCCGGAAATCCGCCTTATTCAACTATAGAATGGCTAAGTCCATTCAATCTCAATAATCTGATGGGTGGTGATGCGCTTGAAATCGATGCTCAAACGGGTATCATTACAGCAAAACCAAATGCGATAGGAACATATCTCATTGGTATATGCGTGGAAGAATACAGGGATGGTATATTGTTATCAACCGTAAGGAGAGATTTTGAGTATAATGTGCGTGCTTGCACAGAACCGATAGCTGTGGACTTTGAAGTAGAAGGACTGGATTGTGATCTTAGTATTTCTTGCACTAATCTGACTGAGGGTGCCGATGAATATACCTGGTATTTTGATTATCCGAATACAAATCCGCAGTTTATTTCCAATGACGAATACCCGGAGTTTACATACCGTGAAAATGGTATTTATACCATCAGGCTGGAAGGAAAAAGGAATGCTGATGGTTGTACGACCTACATTGATAAGACAGTAACTATCAGTGATATTCCAATGGTTGCTGATTTTACAAGCGAATTCGGCTCATGTGAAGGTGGGAATATGCTTTCGCTTACAGACCAATCTTATGATACAACCCAGGTGAGTCATGCTGTAGAATGGGAATGGATCGTAGAGATCGATGGTGTATCCACGACATATACAGGCAATCCGGTATTAGCAGATGTTGGCAATGCAGAATCGGCAAATATTACATTGAACCTGCTTTCATCTGCAGGTTGTGAAAGTTTTGTTCAGAAAGATATTGATCTCGGTGGGTTATTTCCTCATGCAGATTTTACCGTGAAACTGCTTGAATGCGTTGCTGATGGATATGCCCTGGAAGTTGAATTTCTAACCGACACAGATACATTTGAAATAGATAGCATCAAATGGCTGGTAACAGACGGAGGCGTTGATATGTCTTACGATGGTGAATCATTTAACTTCACATCAAATGCTGAAAATCTTTTTATCCGGATGACCGTAAATTATTCAAACGGATGCGAAAAAATAGTTGAGAGAGATATTGATGCAACAAGTTTTCTACCGGTATTAATTATTTCGAATGACCTGAATGCTGATTGCATAGAAGGGGATACTACCAGTATAAACTTTTTTGCTGAACTGACAGGAGGAAATATGGATGCCAACCCGGTTTCATATACCTGGAATATAAATGGATCTCCTTATTCATCAGACGAAACGATTACACTGGAAGTAGCACTAGGGGATACAGTTGATATTTCCCTTGTGATTTTATATGATAACAATTGCACATTTGAAGCCAATGATCAGTTTGTATTTGAACAGGGCAATATGCTTGCTGGATTCGATGCTAATCTTGATTGTAAGACAATAGTCGATTTTAACTCCACTGGTTTGAATGTGGATGAATACCTGTGGTATTTTGATTACCCGAATGCAGATCAAGGATTTACTTCAACAGAAGCGAATCCTAGTTTTGATTATGAGATTCCCGGAGTCTATACTGTCAGATTGGAGGCTACACGATTGTCTGATAGTTGTATGGCCATTGAAGAAAAAGTTATTGCAGTCAGTGATATACCTATGATTCCTGATTTTGATGTGGCTTTTGAAAGTTGTGAAAACGGAAGATTTATTCGCTTGCAGGATTTATCATATGATACGACAGGGATCAGTCATGCTGTAGATGTGACCTGGGAAGTCAATTATAACGGAATTACAGAAATACTCCATGGTGATAATTATATACTGAATATCCAGAATGCAGACGAAATAACGGTTGCTTTGACGGTTGTCTCTTCAGCTGGCTGTACAAGCAATATATCTGAATCAATAGATCTTACAGAAGTATTTCCAGGTGGAGATATCCTGACAACTCTCCTGCAATGCGTTGAGGATGGCTACTTGCTTGACATTGCTTTTGTTAATTCAGATTCTAGTTATACAATCGAATCGATTCTGTGGACAATAGATGATGGTGGAACGATTTCAACTCAAACCGGGTCTTCTTTTCAAATTACGAGCGATGCTGTTGATCTTTCGGTAATGCTTGTTGTCAATTACACCAATGGATGTGTCTTTGAAACTGAACAGGAGATCAAAGAGGATGACTTCCTGCCAATTTTGAGTATAGGATATGATCAAAATATTGATTGTACAGGACTTGATAGTATCCAGCTTGAATTTTATCCCGTTTTGACAGGAGGAAATATGGATGCCAGTCCACTTAGTTATATGTGGACTCTTGATGGAGAGC
>JAHHJO010000022.1:0-2724 GCA_018680275.1 Bacteroidia bacterium | reverse complement strand
CCGTTGGGAATCACCTGGACCTTGAATGTATCCTGATCATTGGAATGCTGTTCATCCTGGTTTTTCAAATAATAACTCAACGCACCTGAGGGGCAGGCAACTATTTGTTTTTTTAGTGTTTCTGTTTCACTGTTATCAGCCTGAATCCAGGGTTTTTCAGAAGGTTTAAATACTGCTGGTAATCCCTTGGCACATATTCCGGAATGTATACATTTTCCTGGTTCCCAGACAATAGTCATCTCTCCTTTTTGATATTCCTTTTTCATAGTATTAAAGTTTGTAGACAAATAAAGATACCGTTTAACGAGGTAACTTAAAAAAGTCAATAAAGAGTTTTAAAACAACTGGATATTTTCATATCCAATAGCCACTATTTCATAGTTATTTGCGCTTTTCATCGATACGATAATTCGTTGGTCGAAAATGATTCCAATAATGCTAAACAATTTAACGTTCAAAACATTTATTAATGAAAAGCTTATATTTTTGCACTACCCAAAATTTATAAGTTTAATTATAGCCAAATAATATCAAAAATTTTGTTCAATCAATGCGCAAAGCAATTTCCCTGTTCAAATTACTATCACTCGCCTGTTTTATAATCTTTTCATTTTCAAATGAGATTTCAGGCCAGGATCTAACGACAGTTGTTGGAAAAGTTTTCGAAGCTAAATCCAAGCAGCCTCTTCCATTTGTTGATGTTATATTCAAAGGTACTTATGTTGGTGCATCGACAGACCTTGATGGACAATTCCTGATAAAAACAAGGTACCCATCTGATACTTTATCAGTTTCATTTCTAGGTTATGCCACCCAGGAAGTCAAAATCAATAAAGGAGAAAGACAGGTCCTGAACTTTTATTTGGAAGAAGAAGGCGTTATTGGCGAAACTGTAACCATCGTTGAAAAGAAAGGACGATACCGCAAAAAAAATAATCCTGCAGTTGAACTTATGCGAAAAGTAATCGCTAACAGGGATCGTAACCGACTCGAAGCCCAGGATTATTATAATTATGATAAACACGAAAAACTTGAACTGGATATTAATAATATCACAGAACAATTCAAGGAAAGGAAAGGCTTCAAAAGTTATGAATTCCTGTGGAATTACCTGGATACCTCGACTGTAAACGGAAGAGTTTACCTGCCAATTTATATCAGGGAAATTCTTTCATCAATCCATTACCGTAAAGATCCAAAGGTTAGAAAGGAACAACGTCATGCGGTGAAAATGACAGAATTTGATGAAGCACTTGATATGGAGAGCATATCCAATGTCATTGATCTGCTTTACCAGGATATCAACCTTTATGATAATCATGTCAAATTACTGGACAATGATTTCCTGAGTCCCATGGCACCATGGGCCCTGAACTATTACAGGTTTTACATTATTGATACGGTAGAAGTCAGCAATAAGTCCGCCATCCACCTGGCATTTATTCCCCGTAATAAAACATTTATCGGGTTTACAGGGGACGTATATATTTCCAATGATGATAACTATACCTTATTAAAGGCAGTACTTGGCATTACCAAGGATATCAGCATGAACTTTGTCCGTGACGTAAAGGTTATCCAGGAATTTGATGAAAGAGATAGTATTTACGTCCTAACAAGGGATGAGATTACTCTTGATATCGCCCTATCCAAAGGTGGAGTCGGAATGTATGCCACACGATATAATGTGCTTGACAACTTCAGTTTTGAGCCTCCCCCATCAGAACTTGTGTACGAAGGTACCGAGGATGTTATCGTTGCAGAAGTCGCCTTTGAAAAAGGAGAAGCATATTGGGGAACAAACCGGATTGAGGAACTGTCGAAACGACAGGAAGGCATATATTCCATGGTAGATACATTGAGAAATGTACCTGCCTATAAAAGACTGGTCTATGCCACCAAGGTGATTTCCACAGGGTACTTCCCTGCCGGTCCTCTTGATATCGGAAAGATCTCATCCATGTATACCTTCAACCAGACTGAAGGAAGCAGATTCAGAGTTGGATTGGAAACCAGCCATGCATTAACGCAGAAATGGCAGGTGCGTACATACATGGCCTATGGAACGAGAGATAAAAAATTTAAATACAACGGTTCTATACTGTACTCTTTTACTGATGATTATCGCAAAAACCCAAGGAACTATATCAAGGGTGCATATCAGCATGATGCCATTTTTCCTGGTCTAAAACTGGAATTCATCGAGGAAGCCAACCTTCTGACTTCATTCAGAAGAGGAGATGCTCTTCAGATGCTTTTTGTCGATTCTTATAATCTTGATTATTTCAGAGAAAGTGGAATTGGCTTTATGAAATTCGGGCTGGAGCACAGGAAAAGACAACCCTATGGCACACTTGAGTTCTACTCTGAAATTGATGGATCACGCACTGTAATTCCTGATATAACAACGGCAGAGCTAAGTTTTGCGGCAGAGTATTCTCCGAATACTTCATTCATCCAGGGACGAGAAGTCAGAACCCCGATCAAATCCGATCATCCAAGATTTCAACTGAGTTATCGTACAGGTATAAAAGCCATTGGTGGTGATTATAATTACCACAATATCTCACTTCAGCTCAAGAAAAGAATCCCGATGTCCATCGTTGGCCGTTCAGATGTACAATTGGAAGTTGGAAGAGTCTTCGGTAAAGAGATACCATATATTCTCCTGTATATTCCAAAGTCAAACCAGGCTTATTCCTTCCAGCCTACATCATTCAACTC
>JAHHJO010000438.1:0-3211 GCA_018680275.1 Bacteroidia bacterium | reverse complement strand
AGTTTAGTGTGTGTATAAGTTTATACCTTTTTCCTGCCTGCATCTGAGATTGTTTTTGTTAGTTTTTATTTGATTTTATACTGCATCAATAATTTTTTATCTCTATATATGATAAATATATTTAATTCATTTTACTGTACATTTATATCTGCTTACCTTTCAATAAAGCTATTTGTATTTTGTTCTAAAATATCCCGTTTTTATTTAGATTAAATACTAATAAGTGCGTTATTTGTATTCCAATTAAACTTAATCTGAAGTTTAAATAAACCATGAAAGAAGGAGACAGGGCAATCATTTTAAAAATCAAAGGCACAGCTCAACTAAGAAGTTATTTATTGACTCTTGGCCTGGTTAAAGGTGCCGTATTTACAAAGAATTACAGTCCTTCCTATACCAAACTGATTAATATTACTATCAATGGTAAAATGCTTGGTTTGAAAAGAAATGATTTTCAAAATATAGAATACGAATTATTCTAAATGGGGAAAATCGCACTTATCGGCAAACCAAATTCCGGCAAAAGCAGCCTGTTTAACTTACTGACCGGACTCAATCAGAAGATTGGGAATTATGGCGGTGTGACCGTTGAAAGAAAGACAGGGGAATTCCAGGGTATGGAATTACTGGATCTTCCCGGATTAAGATCATTGCGAGCCAATACGCTTGAAGAAAAAATTTCAAGAGATGCGGCAATTGAGTACGCACGAAGTGGAGAACCTATGATCTTTGTGGCAAATGGTTTGCAATTAGAGGATAACCTTATACTCTTCTCCGAAATTGCAGACCTGCAAGTTCCGGTAATAGTCGTCATAAATTTTAAAGATGACCTTGAAAAAAATAATATTCAAGTTTTTACCGACAGACTGTCTGATCACCTTGGATGTCATGTTGTATTAATGAACTCCAGGAATGGTGACGGATTAAGCAAACTTAAAAGCCTTATAGAAAATAATGCATTTGCGCTTCCCAATGCCTTTAGCAGAAGTTTGTATGATAAGCTTGAAGATGGACAATTTGACAATAAGTATGTTTCCAGCGTAGAAAATGATACTTCAGAAGACAAAGATCTGGAAGAGAAAGATTATAGGAACAGGAAGAAGGTCATACATGAAATTGTTAAGGATGATGTGCATTACGCTAATCCTGTTGATCAATTTCTTCAACCATCCAAGAAACTGGATAAAATCCTCCTTCACCCGGTTTTAGGTATAATTATTTTTCTCGGCACTATTTTACTTGTTTTCCAGGCAGTATTTTTCCTGGCAAATTATCCCATGGATTGGATTGATTCCAGCTTTGCCAAATTTGGAGAGTGGGCCAATAATAATATTGCTATTGGATGGCTGGCTGATATTATCAGTAATGGAGTCTTGCCCGGGTTGGCTGGCGTTTTGATATTTATCCCGCAAATAGCCATACTTTTCCTTCTCCTTGGTATCCTTGAACATAGTGGTTACCTGTCCAGGATTTCATTTATAGCAAACCGATTCCTAAGTAATTTTGGCTTGACAGGTCAAAGCGTGATCCCGCTCATGTCAAGTTGGGCATGTGCCATTCCTGCCATAATGAGTAGTCGTGTTGTCAATGACCCCAAAGAAAGACTGGCCATTATTTTTGCATCACCATTGATGACTTGTTCGGCAAGACTTCCTGTATATACTATATTGATCGCTATAATGATACCCGGTGGTACAGTAGGATTTTTTAATATTCAGGGTATGACACTCATGATCCTATACTTGATAGGAGTCATTGCCACTTTGCTGATTGCAATGATCGTTTCCAGGAAGTCAAATGTCCAGGGCAACACTATGTGGTCACTGGAGTTACCTGTGTACAGAATTCCGAACTGGAGGAATGTCTTTTATAATGTATATATCAAAACAAAAGCATTTGTTGTTGAAGCCGGTAAGATCATTTTTATTGTTTCTATCCTTCTATGGTTCCTTGCAAGTTTCAGTCCCCGAAAAAAGCAGTTTATTACTGAAGCATATGAAACTGCGATCATCGAGAATGAGAATATTTCAAAGGAAGCAATTGAATTGGAATACTCATACGCAGGCTACCTTGGAAAAATCATTGAACCTGTAATTGCACCACTGGGATATGACTGGAAAATTGGTATTGCTTTAATATCCTCTTTTGCAGCGAGGGAAGTATTTGTTGGTTCTATATCAACCATTTATAGTGTAGGCTCTGATGATAATGCTCTAATAAAAGAAAGGCTTCAAAGAGAAATAAACCTTAAAACAGGCGATAAAAGATATAATGTGGCGACCTGTATATCATTATTGATGTTTTATGTATTTGCACTCCAGTGTATGAGTACGATGGCGATTGTACGAAAAGAAACCGGTAGCTGGACAATTCCTGCTATACAGTTCACTATCATGCTTGTCCTTGCCTATGTCTTTGCTTTTATTGCATATCGAATTTTTTGATGTCTTGAATTCTATGCTCACCTTCCCGATACCTGTTGATTCAGTTTTCGGTATCAATTGAATTAAATGATACTTATAATCTTACAAGTACCAGGAATAAAGAAATATCTTACTGTATCTTGATATAAATCAGACATTTCGAATTTATGCGATACACAAGTCTTTTTATCTCATCACTTACCATATTAATATTAGTCGTTTTTTCCTGTGCCCTGACAAACAAACATTTGAAGAGAATCGAGGCAGAAGAATTTATAGATAATTCCAAGCTGCTGTATGAAACTGGCTTACCAGTACATGCGCACCTGGATGATGGATCAGTCGTTATTTTTGAAAATGGCTTTTACCTTGTAGAGACCACAGACAGTACTTTCATGAACTCCAACTTCAGGGGCGCCATCAGGTATAGTCTTGATCGACAACAAAAAGACACAATTTTTACATTGGATTATTCAAAAGTGGCTTATGTGGATGTAGTGGAAAAGAGACTGGATGGTCTTGCCTTTCTGCTTTCATTGCCTGGAGCTCTTATTACATCCGCTATTACTGCTGTTGCCATTTTCGGATCCTGTCCAACGGTTTATTCAATGGATGGGAATATTGAACATCTTGAAGCTGAATGCTTCAGTTATTCTATCAATCCAAGATTCGAAATGCAGGATGTTGACAAGCTTGAATTTCCTGACTTTAAGGATGGCATACTAAAGCTCGAATTAAGGAATGAAGCATTGGAAACGCATTATATCAATACTTTCAAAGTACTGACT
>JAHHJO010000081.1:0-3186 GCA_018680275.1 Bacteroidia bacterium | reverse complement strand
GAAGAGACGGATTAGGTAAAGAAGAGGATCAGAATCTCTCCGGGGTAAACTTTGCGATATCAATTGCAGGTTTTTCACCGGTCATGATCTGTGATAATATCAATCCGGAAGCTGCACCAAGACTTAATCCCATCATACCATGTCCTGTACCAAGGAAAAGATTATCTATTGATCTAAGCTTTCCTAAATATGGCAAACCATCTGGTGTACAAGGCCTGAATCCCGTCCATATATGACGGACAGCGTCTTTTTTTATATCCAGGTTCTTGTAGTAATCAGGGATACATTCAATGATTCCGTTAATTCTTTTTTCTGAAACTGTTTGTGTAAGTCCGCTGATTTCCAACGTCCCACCTATACGCAGATCATGACCCATTGGAGTTATAGCAACCTTTGCTTCTGAAAGGATTGTAGGTACTCCAGGTTTTGGTGATTTATTTTTAAGTGTAAAACTGTAACCCTTTCCACCCTGAAGAAGAATCTTGACGCCAAGACCTTTTAGCAATTCTGCTGCCCAGGCACCGGTTGTTACCAACAGTTGTTTCACCGGAATTCTGTCTCCTTTTCCATTTAAAACAGAATGAATATTATTTCCTGAAACTTCAAATTCCCTGACTGCGAAATCCTCGATAAATCTTACACCTGTTTGGTGAAGTTCTTCCTTCAGACATTTCATAAGAATACCCGGCGTCAAATGAGCATCTCCAGGAAAATAAATGCCTCCTCGTACATTTATTTCCATGTCTGGTTCAAGGCCTTTAATCTGAGCGACATCCAACATTTGGGCATCAACGCCCAGATCAAAAGCTTTTTCTGCTAATTCTACTTCTTTTTTCTCTTGTTTAATCGTTTTATACAACATCAGCAAGCCCCTTTCCCTGAATCCGAAATCAGTTTGGATTTCACCAGAATTGTCCCTGTATAAATCTCTGCTTAATGCATTGAATTTATATAACAGAGGCATCACCTCCCTTACCCTGGGCTCGGTTGAAGATCTATAGAAATGCCAAATCCACTTGAGCAAATCAGCACTCATCCTGGGCCTGATAAAAAAAGGACTGGTTCTGTCCAACAACCATTTCAAACCCTGAGTCATAACCCCGGGGGCTGCCATCGGAACGAAATGACTTGGTACAATCATACCCGCATTACCATAGGAAGTGCCATCTTTAAAATTCCCCTGGTCAATGACTGTCACATCTACACCTTTCTTGTTAAGATACCAGGCAGAACATAAGCCTATGATTCCACCCCCGATGATATGTATACTCTCTGTCATAACACCTGGAATCCATGGGCATAAGGATCATCTTCATCGTCAATTATTATCCTGTTATATCCAGTGATCTTTGCCCATCCTTCAATACCTGGAATAATAGCTTCGTATTCTCCTACCCTCGCAGTCGCTTCAACCTGACCCGTAAAAACAGAACCGATATAACTTTCATGGATGAACTCATCTCCAACATCAAGCATGCCTTTCGCTACCCACTGTGCCATTCTTGCTGAAGTACCGGTACCACAAGGAGATCTGTCAATCGCCTTATCTCCATAAAACACCGCATTCCTGGCATCTGCTTTCTCTGAAATTGGTTCACCTGCCCATAGTATATGACTTAAGCCGGATATATTACTATTGGTTGGATGAACGAATTGATAGTCATTATTAAGTTTAGCCCTAATGGTCCTGCTCCATTTTATCAATTGATCAGCTGAGTAATCCTGGATACCGGTAAAGTTCATTTGGGGATCAACGATCGCATAAAAATTCCCTCCGTAAGAAACGTCCACTTTCAGCTGCCCAAGATCAGTGCATTCGACAATTAAATTTTCCCGATATAAAAAAGAAGGGATATTGGTCAGTTTGACCGAACTTACATTTTTCCCTTTTCTCGTATAGGATACATTTATCAAGCCTGCAGGCGTCTCAATATTCAAAACACCCTCTGTTCTTGGTTTAACCAGTCCCTCTTCAATCATGAAGGTGACCGTTCCAATAGTCCCATGCCCGCACATTGGAAGACAACCGCTGGTCTCCAAAAACAAAATGCCGATATCATTACCCGGATTGGCTGGAGGATATAATATCGAACCAGACATCATATCATGCCCCCTGGGTTCAAACATCAGGCCTTTTCGTATCCAGTCAAATTCTTCAATAAAATGCAGTCTTTTTTCCATCATCGATTCGCCTCGCAGATGTGGACCTCCTGAAACAACAAGGCGAACAGGATTACCACAGGTATGACCATCGATACAGAAAAAAGATTTTCTCATGACCGTGATTTTACACCGTTTACTGTACGCCAGATATTCAGTGGGTTACCAGGTTTAATTGCATCCGGAAGCAATTTAACAGGCGCATTCTGATAACAAACCGCCCTGGCAAATCTGTCAATTGCTGCAGTTCCAACGGAGGTATACATCCCGTTCGAAGAAGACGGAAAAGGACCTCCATGATGCATCGCATGAGAAACTTCAACCCCGGTAGGCACACCATTGTAGATCAGTCGGCCACATTTTGTTGTCAGGATCTCGGCGAGTTGATCTTCTTCAACAATCTCATCTTCATTTCCATAGATTGTACATGTCAATTGACCATGAAGGCATTCCGCAACCTTTAAAAATTCTGTATCGTTCTCACAGCTTACAAGTAAAGTAAACGGACCAAATACTTCGTTCTGATAGCTTTCATCAGAAATAAAATCATGTGTACTGATCAATGCAATTGCAGGATTTCCTTTGAGATCCTCCGATTCGGAAGTTCTTTGAAAAACCATTTCGACTTCTTCCTTGGTCGCACAACTTATCTTGCCTTCCTCATATGCTTTATAAATTGAATGATTCAGCATCACTGATGGCTGTAATTCTATAAACGCATTTTTTAATGCTGCCACGAAGTCCTCGTATCCATCAGTTTTCCTCACCACAAGGATTCCCGGATTTGTGCAAAACTGACCTGCGCCAAGATTAACAGAAGCTGCGATGTTTGATGCAAGTTTCTCTTTGTCTGAATTCATCAATCCCGGTAAAATAAATATCGGATTATTACTGCCCATTTCTGCATAAACAGGAATAGGCTCTTTACGCTGTGATGCAATGTCCATCAAAGCCTTTCCGCCCTTATAAGACCCTGTAAATCCAACAGCTTTGATCAATGGATGAGCCACAAGTTTGGATCCCACC
>JAHHJO010000187.1:0-12127 GCA_018680275.1 Bacteroidia bacterium | reverse complement strand
CACCAGAAGAGCCTGAAATATTCAAGGTTGTGGAGCAAATGCCTAGATTTCCGGGATGTGAAAATGTTTCGGGTTCAGACAAGGACAAGGAAAATTGTGCCAAAGAGAAAATGCTTCAATACATCTATAAAAATCTAAAATATCCTGCCATTGCCCGTGAGAATGGTGTTGAAGGAATGACTGTACTTCAGTTTGTTGTAAGTGAAGATGGTTCTGTAAAGGATATAAATGTTGTAAGGGATATCGGAGCAGGATGTGGTGATGCCGCAAAGAAAGTGGTTGAAGGTATGAACAGGCTACCACAAAAATGGACGCCAGGTAAGCAAAGAGGACGACCCGTTAAGGTGCTTTACACACTACCTGTGAAGTTCAAACTTGAATAGGCTATTGTTTAAAAAATCTATATAAAGGTCAGTTGGAAACAACTGACCTTTTTTTGTCTTTTTTAGGATAAACAATAGGTTTTTGAAATCTATTATATCTTAGTATCGTTCTATTCAAATACCAAACAAGAAATATGAGAAAGCTGGTTTTTGTTTTTTCTTTCCTGGCAAGTATGAATCTTTTATCTCAGGATTCACGCCTCGCCAATCAGTATTACCAATCCGGTGAATACGAACAGGCTGCTTCAGTTTATAAGGCATTGTTTGACAAAACGCAGAATGCATATTTCTATTTCACAAGGTATATTGATTGTATGATTGCAATGGATGACTATGAAGGCGCAGAACGTGAGATCAATAAACAGATCAAGAAGGATCCTAAGCAAATGCAGTTGTATGTAACCTATGGTAATTTATTAGAGAGACAATATTTGCCTGATCAGGCTGATGAACAGTATCGGAAGGCAATAGATAATATTCCTCCGGATGTATCGGTCATTAATAATCTTGGAAATGCTTTTACAAGATTAACAAAGTATGATATGGCGATTGAAGCATTTCGTAAAGGGCAGGCCTTGCTCAGTAATGATTACCTGTTTTCCTATAATCTTGCGGATTTGTACAGGAGGAAAGGAGATTCCAAAAGAATGATAGAGTATTATCTGAAGGTTGCAGCTCAAAATCCAACCCAGGTAGAACAGTATAAAACACAATTTCAACGCAACCTGTCCAACGAAGGAGACCTTGATGAATTAAGAAGACAGCTCTATGATAAAATACAGTCAGAACCTGAAAACCAGGTATATCCTGAACTCCTGGAATGGGTATTCATTGAGAAAAAAGAATATAACAAAGCATTGAGACAGGCACGTTCGCTTGACCGCAAGCTGAATGAAACCGGCGAACGTGTTATGAAAGTGGGAGATATAGCTTATGTGGATGGAGACTATGATACCGCTATCCGGGCATATGAATATGTAATAAAAGATAAAGGCCTCAACAACAGCTTGTATGTGGATGCCAAAAGGGCAATACTGAAATCCAAGAGGAATAAGATTACAAGGACGTTTAATTACAGTTCTACCGATCTTGATACACTGGAAATTGAATATGAAAAATTTATAGATGAATTTGGAATCAATCCTCGGACAGAACACCTTGTTAAGGAATATGCCGATTTTCTTGCCATTTACAAGAATGACCTTGACAAAGCTATTCGGGTATTAAAAAATCTGGTTGAACTGGCATCTATAAATAAATATGTTAAAGCCAATAGTAAAATTGCCCTGGCAGATTATTACCTGATGAAGGGTGAAATCTGGGAAGCTACTTTATTATACTCCCAGGTTGAAAAAGACTTCAAGGAAGATTACCTGGGTGAAGTTTCAAGATTCAGGAATGCAAAGCTATCATACTATGCCGGCAAATTTGAATGGGCACAGGCTCAATTTGATATATTGAAAGCAGCTACTTCAAGGCTGATTTCTAATGATGCCATTGATCTTTCAGTATTTATCATGGACAATATGGGGCTGGATACAACCGACGTTCCACTTAAAATGTTTTCTACTGCAGAATTATATACTGTTCAGAATAAATACGATGAAGCATTTGCAATCCTGGACTCTATTAGCATTATGTTTCCCAAGCACAGCCTGGAAGATGATATCCTTTACCAAAAGGCAAATCTTCATTATAAATTGAAGGATATAGAATCAGCCAAGGTATTGTATAAGAAAGTTTATGAAGATTTTCCTGAAGAAATCCGGGCTGATAATTCACTGATGAAACTTGCCGAAATATTAGAAATACATGAAGACAAACCGGAAGAGGCCATGGGACTGTATGAAAAACTTTTCATTGAATTCTCTTCCAGTACATTTGCAGTAGAAGCCAGAAAACGATATCGTATTCTTCGGGGTGACAATATTCAATAGGATGAATCCATTTTTATACAATATCACATTTAAACTGTCGGGGCATTTATCAGCATCATGGTTAAGTAATATGCAGGAAAAATATTTACCGGCATGTATCATTGAAAATATTCCCTTATCCGCACAGATCAACCGCATTATGCTAGATGACCTTGATGGAGATCATACCTATGCCGTCCAGTTTACTTTTTCTTCACAGGGTGTTTTCGAAAATGAGGGAAAAGAAATACTCAAGAAATTGGTCATTTTGATCGATGAAGACTTCAAAAACCAATATGTTTATTTTGGTACTTTAATGGAAGTGGTTCATTCTGTTTATAAGGAAAATTCAATTTGAACAGGAATGCCATTATCCTTCTGTTTATAGCAAATGCTATCTCCGGTGTAGCCCAGGGCATTAGCATGATTGCGATTCCGTGGTATTTTGCAACACGTGATATACTTGGACAATTTGGATTGATTTATATCATTGCAACATGTATTTCAGTCTTCTGGGTTCCTTTGAGTGGTTCAATTATCGACAAGTATGATCGTAGAAAGATTTTTCTATACCTGACATTTGTTGTTGGAGCAATAATAACCTTGATCAGCATTCTGGGGTTTCAGCTTGGACAATTACCGTGGGTATTGGTTGGGACTGTATTCATTTTCACATTTTTAAATTATAATCTTCATTACCCTTGTTTATATGCCTTTGTGCAGGAGATTTCGGAACCCAAGCATTATGCAAAAATGACCTCTGCCCTGGAAATTATTGGCCAGGCAACGACAATTCTTGCAGGAGCAGGAGCAACTTTGTTACTGGAGGGTACTGA
This sequence comes from Bacteroidia bacterium, assembly GCA_018680275.1. Taxonomy (GTDB): domain Bacteria; phylum Bacteroidota; class Bacteroidia; order Chitinophagales; family Saprospiraceae; genus RFSX01. The sequence continues at coordinate 8,992 of JAHHJO010000187.1, read as the reverse complement.
AAACGGGATATTGAAAATTTTTGGTTATCCACTAAATATTGGTATCAATATATCTGCCTGGGAGATTCATGAGATCTTTTTACTCGACAGTTCTACATACTTCATAGCATTTCTGATCATATTAGCTATCCGATATACACCTATCCTCAGGAGAAAAGTTGAACAAGGCAACTTGTTGGTAAGAATCAAAATTGGATGGAATTATCTCAGAAATGAAAAAGCAATTTTGTGGTTCGGGATATTATCTTTTATGGTGTTTATGACGATTTTACTTGAAGCTTTTTACCTTGGAGTATCGTATATAAATAATCACCTGGAGGCTACAGGTGATGTCTATGCAAATTCAAAAATAGCTTATTCAGCAGGAGCGTTATTCATAGGATTTTCAATCAGATTTTTCTTTCACAGGATCACGATTCCGTTTCTTGTAGTTTTTCTGACAGCATTAACAGCTATCGTTTACCTGGTATTATTTCTTACAAAGTCTATCACAATTTTATTTATAGTATTCCTTGTACTAGGGATAACAAATGCTGGTGTCAGGGTTTCTCGTATTACATATTTGTTTAAGAATGTACCCAACCAGTTTTTTGGCAGGGCCGGAAGTGTTTTTTTTCTGTTTAACATATTGATGCGTGTACTGCTTTTAGGAATTTTTACTATCCCGTTTTTTCAGTATTCCAACAATATCATTTATGCATTTCTCATCTTAAGTGTCATCCTTTTTATTACTACCTTGTTATTAATTATACATTATAAATCTTTTGATTTAAGTTTGAGTTCAAATCAAAAAAAGACAGCAGGATAAATGGAATTTACTTTTACAGAAGAACAACTTGCAGTCCAGGAAGCTGCAAGAGAATTCGCACAACAGGAATTATTGCCCGGTGTTATAGAGAGAGACACGACAATGACACATCCAAGTGAACAGGTGAAAATGATGGGTGAATTGGGCTTTCTTGGAATGATGGTCGACCCCATGTATAATGGGGGAGGAATGGATACAATGTCTTATGTTCTTGCGATGGAGGAAATATCAAAAATAGATAGTTCCGCATCCGTAGTTATGTCTGTCAATAATTCACTTGTTTGCTGGGGTTTGGAAAAGTTTGGTACTGAAGAACAGAAACAGAAGTATCTGACAAAGCTGGCAACCGGAGAGTTGCTGGGTGCATTCTGCCTTAGTGAACCTGAAGCAGGTTCTGATGCAACCTCACAAAGAACTACAGCTGAAGACAAAGGAGATCATTATTTACTGAACGGTACAAAAAACTGGATCACGAACGGTGGCAAATCTCAAATTCATCTCGTAATGGCTCAGACCTATCCTGAAAAAAATCATAAGGGTATTAATTGTCTTATCGTTGAAGCTGATAGTCCTGGTGTTACGGTTGGAGCCAAAGAAGACAAATTGGGAATCAGGGGATCAGACACACACTCCATCATGTATAGTGATGTGAAGGTACCAAAAGCAAACAGGTTAGGAGACGATGGATTCGGATTCAGGTTTGCGATGAAAGTGCTTTCAGGGGGACGTATAGGAATCGCTGCCCAGGCATTGGGTATTGCTGCAGGAGCTTATGAATTGGCAAAAAACTATGCCAGCGAAAGAGAGGCATTTGGAAAACCGATTTATAAACACCAGGCAATAGCATTTAAACTTGCGGATATGGCAACTGAAATTGAAGCGGCAAGGCTATTGGTTTACAGAGCCGCCCAATTAAAAGATAAGGGAGAAAATTTTGATATGGCAGCGAGTATGGCGAAACTATTTGCTTCAGAAGTCGCCATGAAACATACCATAGAAGCTGTACAAATACATGGAGGATACGGTTATGTCAAGGAATATCATGTTGAAAGATTAATGCGTGATGCCAAGATTACACAGATTTATGAAGGCACATCTGAAATCCAACGTCTTGTGATAGCACGGGCAATTATGAAAAGCCAGCTTTATGAACAAGTTGTTTTTTAATTGAGTAGAACTTTATATATAGGCACTTATGCAGGAATACCCGTAAAGATCCATTGGACCTTTTCATTTATTCTTTTGCTTATTGCATATGTAACAGTGTCTGAAAACCTCCTTTTAAAGGAAAGTCTTGTCTTTAGTATTTATGTTTTATGCCTGTTCCTGTGCGTCATCTTTCATGAATACGGACATGCACTCACAGCCCGAAGATATGGTGTGAGGACCCAGGATATCATGCTGAGTCCGATCGGTGGTATGGCACGACTCGATCATATACCAGAGATACCAGGCCAGGAGTTAAAGATTGCTATAGCAGGTCCCCTGGTCAATTTGATTTTGGCAGCAATATTTTTCATGGTGATCCAGATCTATGGCAACTTTATCATGCCTGAAGAGGAAAGCCTGGGTATTTTGATGCATCCGATTGGTTTTGTTCAAATGTTACTTGTTCTGAACCTTGTTCTTTTTGCCTTTAACCTTATACCAGCATTTCCAATGGATGGAGGGCGAATCCTCAGGGCACTTTTAAGTTATAGAACCGACAGGCTGAAAGCAACATATATTGCATCGTTCATCGGAAGATTATTGTCTGTTGTATTTGTAATCATTGGTGCGATCTATCAGCTATATGCCTTACTATTTATTGGTTTGTTTGTCTATGTAATGGCGTATAGGGAATATGCGTTTTTGAAACACAGAAAAGAACAGATGCAAATGAGAAAAATACCTGAGGTTTTCCATTCCGGAATTGATGATCAATTCTCTGAATCCTCAGAATTTTGAGCATTTGCTTCAGGGCATCCATTTGCTGTAATTTCCAGGGTTCCGCCTGCCAGGATTTCAAAACCACTATTTAAATTGATTTCATCCTGCCCCATGAATTCCACCTGTCCATTTGAGGGGATAACACCCGCAGAATTTATTATAATACCTGAATAAACTCCATCAGTGATTGGATTGCCATTTACATCTGTGACAGGAGGACAACTTTGAGGGTTGTTGTCAACCAGCATTATATTATCTACAGCCATGTCACTTGTAAATGAAGGTCCAACATCTCCTTTGAACCTGATATCAATCAAATTTCCACTGTAGGCAGACAAGTCAATAACTTTGTAAACCCATTGGTCTCCCTGATCTTCACTTTTGGTAAAAATATTGTTCCACGTAGAACCACCATCCTGGCTGACCTCAAGGTTCAGGGTACCCATATCTGCACCATACATATGATAGTAGAATGAGAATTCGGGACTGTTATTTGACGTCAGGTCAAAAGTAGGTCCAATATGATATCCGGTATTGTTAAAATTATCAGTTGATTCAAGATAAATATACCTGGCGCCGTTTTGCGCAGTTGAAGGTCCTGTATTATTACTGGGCGTACTTCCTGTATTATTTGTCCAGTTCATATCATCGTCGCAGGAAAGAACCCAGGAATTTGGTGTTGATTCAAAAGATTCTGAATAAGGAAAACTGTTAATTACAGGTGATGTGGGTATACCTGAAGAAAAGTCAAAATCAAAATTGAATCCTGCGGTACTCCAAAGGTCATCCCATTCGATATAATAACTGACTCCTGATGATACACATTGTTCATAGTATGAAGCATATAATTGTGATCCGGAAGACATTTCACAGTAATCATCGTTACCTCCCAGGTACATCAAAGAACTGCAATTACCATCATGCACCACTAACCGGGTATCAACGCCACCTCCACAGGACTGGATAGTAATAATCCCGTCGGATGGTGCTACAAAATAAAACCAGTTGGCATTTCTTCCCGGAAGGGATCCCCCTCCTCCCTGATCGGGACCTATAGCGGTATAAATACCAGTAGCAGTTATTTCAAAGGCATCCTCACAAGTATAGTTGGTCGAACAAGGAGCCGGAGCCGTGACAATTACATTATCCAAACTACATGTGGCATCAAGATCATCTGCCAGGTTAATCAATAAATCTCCATTTGAAATTAGATATCCTGTACCACCATTGTCAAATGTAGTCAAGGTACCAAATGGAATATTGGATGCGGTAATATCTCCACTCACCGAATAGGTTCCAGAATTGTTTTCTGAACTTGGATTCATACTGAAAGTGAAAGTATCATCAGTAGGGGTGTTAGTGCCTTTGTCATCGCAAGTCAGCATCTGTATATTGGCATCGATAATCAGACATGGACAATTTGCAGGGTTTGTAAACAAGTTGTTTTCTGTAAGACTACATGAGTTATCAGTGCTGAATTCTGCAGTTACATTATTGGTAGATCCGTCAACAGGAAGATCTGTTAAGGTTACCAATTGAGGACTTGAACCGATCGTAAAACTTTGACCCATGACATCGAGTGTACCAGAAGATGGCGGACTTGTATAGTGTATGGATAATTGTCTGGAATATAAGCCACTTGCATTGTTGCAAGAAATGATTCCAAGATCAACAATATTATCAATTGAACATGGCAATGGGGAAAGGTCTACTTCCCAGATACCTCTGCCGAATGTTGCTGCTCGTAATTTATTATCACTTTCTATGATATCCAATTCAAGTATTACCACATTTGGCAAAGATGTTCCATAGCTTGCCCAGTCTGTCATCGATGCATCCTTATAATATACACCGAGGTCAGTACCTATAAAAAGATTTTCATTTGAACCTTCGTCATAGACTATGGTATTCATGTCCACATCAGGCAAACTGCCTGTTATGTTGATCCAAGTCGTTCCTTCATCACTTGATTCATATACATTATTATTGGAACAAACCCACAAATGCGTTTCATCTGTTGGGTCAATTTCGATCCACCGAATACTGCTGCCCGGATCTGTAACCTCTATCCAACTGGCTCCGGCATCTGTACTCTTCCATACTTTGGAATAATCTGTAACATATAGATAATTGCTGTTGGACTTGGCAATATCAATATATTGGATCGAAGGTCCCGAGGTTAAGGCTGATCCTGAAGGGTCAGTCCAGCTGACGCCATCATCTGTGCTTTTCCATATCCGATCATAACCCGTGTAGATAATATTTGTATTATTTGGATCAATTTTAATAGGTGTAATCCATGCACCATTAATTCCAGTTGTCGAATTATCGATCATAGGCGAGAATGAAGAACCCCCGTTGGTTGAACGATAGAAATTACCATATTGATAACTGATAAAAAGATTGTCTTTATCCAGAGGATCAATTGCATTATCTGTACCGTCTCCACCCAGTTCAAATGTCCAGTTTGATCCGTTCTTCTGATGTGTGCCATTGTCCTGAGATCCTGCAAGCATGATACTATTATCGGTTTCAGCATTAGAAATCCGATAGTATTGAGTGATTGCCAGACCATCATTCAGATCTGTCCAGTTTCCTCCATCATCTGAACTGTACCAGATGCCTCCATCAGAACCAACATACAACTTGTTTCCAAAATATTGCGCGAAATGGTGATCAACATGAACACCGGTTCCACTATTGGACCAGTTAACACCTCCATCTGTAGATTTTCTTAAACCTACGCCTCCTCCAAACAATAAGTTTTCATCTGTAGGAGATACGGTAAAAGACCAGTCATACCATTGCTGACTTCCCATCACCGGTGTCGTATTAACTGAGACTTCACTGACCGTAGCACCTGAATCAGTTGACTTGTATAATGCAAGAAAGTCATTGGTATGATTGGAGTCATTATATGCAGCAAAGAGATATAATACACTTGGGTTAGCTGCTGTAACACCTATTCCTATTCTTTGTGGGTCGCTTGTATTAGGCAAGGTGATTTGAGACCATGTAACACCATTGTCAGTAGATCTGAAATAAGTAGCAACGCTATTAAGACCACCACAATAATTTCCTGAAGTTGTTCCATAAATAATATTCGAATCACCTGGCTTGAATTCCATATGCCGGAGACAATCATTGGCAAGTACCTGTGTAAATGTTGACCAGCCATCCGTTGTTCTATAAACGCCACTGGTTGTTGAAGCGATCATAATATCCCCGTCGGAAGGATCGATCAGAATCCTGTGGATGAGGTAAAATGGATTATTTATACTCGGTTGGAAATTTGTTGTGGTCCAGGTATTTCCGCCATCTGTAGATTTCAGGATTCCAAATGTACTTGTATCATTATGATCTCTGTCACCCGTGGCCATATACATTGTATCAGGATGGGTAGGGTGAAAAACGATATCAGAAACACCAAGATTTGATAGGAAATCTGTATTTGTAGTCCAGCTTGTCCCACCATCTGTTGATTTCCATAGGCCTCCTGCGGGAGTACCTGCATAAATTTTGCTTGTATCCGAGGGATGAACTGCAATAACATTTATCCTTCCGATACCATTATTTCCTGCAGGAACACTGTCAGGACCAACTAATGTCCATGGACTGCTACTATTTTTTAGTGGCGTCCGATCTTCATGGTAATTGTTATGTGCATTGAGGATGGTCATTGGATTATAATAACCTTCCTTGTTAACCCTGGTTTCCATGAGGTATTCCCACCTTTTGAATGGTTTGTGTCCTGCACCTCCAGGTATTTCTTCTAATTGCCATTCCTGATTGAAAGACTTCTGAATGTCATAGAAACTGACATTCGGATCACCCATCATTTCCTCCCAGCCCCTTTGACTTTCCTGGGAAGATCCTGACAATGCCGTTACAATAAAAATTGCAAGGCAAATTAATCGACTCATATATTCTATCCTTTGTAAATATTCTATTACAAATGACTTTAGGTTATAATTGAGTCTGATTATACGTAGATAAACAGTTTTTTGTCAGAGTATTGGTTTGAGAAAAAATTAAAAAAAAGCCGGTTCTAGTTTTCCCCCTACGAACCGGCCTGAAGAAGATCTCAATCACTTAAGTATTCTTCTCCAATAATCTGAACAGTAAACTATTAGCATATATCTTGCCAAATTTTACTATTGGATGATTTTTTTAAATATTAAGTCCAGAAATGTTAAGGGTTTGACTACTGACTCCTTAGAACCATATCGCTATTCCCTGCTTTCCTGGAGGGAAGTACGGCAGCTAAAAGACCAATTATGAATACGGTTGGAATAACAATAAGAAAATCAGTCACCCTGAGATGAACAGGATAGGCATCAATCAGAAATCCTGAAGGAACACCAATAATTCCATACTGCTTTTGAATATAATAAAGAAGAAAAGCAAGGCCGATACCTGTAACCACACCGAGTCCGCTGATTAGTATTCCAAGTTTCATAAATATTGACCTGATATCTTTTGTGGTACATCCCATTGATTTAAGAATAGCGATATCTTTCCTTTTATCAAGAACAATCATCCATAATGCGCCAACAAGATTGAATGCTATGAGCAACATGGTGAAACCGGTAATCAGAAAACTAATCCATTTTTCAATTTCCATGACTTTAAGGAATGCTTCATCCTGTTGATAGCGGTCATTGATCTTCAAATCGTCACCGGTAATTTCTTTGATCTTATTAATGATTTCCCTGGACCGGGATTCATCAATTTTCAATTCCAGGGCTGAATATCTTTCACGTTCTTCAAGCAGCCTTGACGCAAAATCAAAGGAGCATAATATATAACTGAAATCATTGTCACTTTGTACACTGAAAATACCTCCCGGGTATAAATCCATGAACTTATATTCTTTGGCCCCCAGGAATTGTTTTTTCTTGAGAGGCATATATACAGATAGTGGACTTAATTTATCATCAATGTTTAAAGAAAGTTTGTTTCTCATTCCCGCTCCAAGCACAGCATATTGAATATTTCTATCCTGCAAAATGAATTGTCCGTTTATAACGAATGAATCCAGGCCGGTTGCCTCAGCAAAATGTTCATCAACACCTTTTATTATTCCGATTTCCTGGGTTCCCTTATATTCAAACAGAGCCACCTCTTCTATAGTTTTTGAAAGATGTTCTACACCGTCGATCTGCTTGAGTTGGTAAATACTCGTACTGTCAATATGAAAAAATTTGCCTTCGACCGCTACGATTTTTACATCAGGGTTAAAGGCATTAAACAGGCTTGAAATGAGGCTTTCAAAACCGTTAAACACACTTAGAATAAGAATAAGGACTGCCGTCCCGATGGAAATACCGAATACAGATATAGCAGTTATAATGTTGATAGAATTTGTAGATTTCTTACCAAACAAATACCTCCTGGCTATATCAAAAGATAATCCTTTCAAGTTTTTTGATTTGTCTCCCGGTTCATCATGGCATTGTAAAATACAGACTGAACCCTGGGGCGATAATTATTTCTTGAAAAGATAGAGTTCTTCATTGAAGGATAAGTACGATTTGAAAGGAAAATATAGATCAGGTCATGTTTCGGATCGGCAAATACAGAAATTCCTGTAAATCCCAGGTGACCAAAAGTCATTGCAGAAGCCTCTTCTGCAATATTTAATTTTTTATTCAGGTCGAGTTCTTTCATATCAAAGCCAAGACCACGCCGGCTTGACTTGTAATATCTTCGTGTAAATTTCTGGATAGTTTCAGGTTTCAGATATTGATTGCCTCCATAGCTTCCTCCATTTAAAAGCAATTGCATGAGCACTGCCATATCCCCGGCAGAAGAAAATAGTCCGGCATGCCCACACACTCCACCGAGCATCGCAGCACCCATATCATGTACGTGGCCATGAACAACCTGGCATCTGAAATAATCATCTATTTCACTTGGGACAATTCGTTGTGCCGGTATTTTATCCAGTGGGTTAAACATGGTGTTATTCAATCCCAGGGGTTTGTAAAATGACTCTTCTACATATTTATCCAAAGACATTTTACTTTCATTTTCAATGATCTTTTTAAACAGGTAGTAACCCAGGTCACTATATCTGTAATCTTTATTAGGCTTTAGATCACTGTTATAGATATAACTGTAAATACTGTCTTTATAATCTGACCTGAGATAAATATCATTTGTGATCCTGATACTAAAACTATCAGATGATTCAGCACGATAATACTTGTCCAGTCGTTTTGCTTTAGTACTTTGCGAATCAAGAGTCTCTTT
>JAHHJO010000039.1:0-3876 GCA_018680275.1 Bacteroidia bacterium | reverse complement strand
AAAGAGATGGTTATGGGATGTGGGAAACTGAAAGTATTCAGCTTATTTCTGATTCTGACGCCAGGATCTTACTCATGGAAGTTCCTATGAGTCTTTAGTGTTATTCAGTTTCATTATTTAGTATTTCGGGACTATCCAATATTTTGTGTTTACCCCTGAAATAGAAAATTACAATTACCTTTCATAGGCCAAATTTTTGCATAAAAATTTGCTTATGAAAGACAAGACAAAAAAGTTATTAGAAGACCTCATTGATGAGATTGGAGATCAGAAAGAATTTCGACAAGTACAAGATCAACTCTTCAAACGAGGAGTAGAGTCCTTACTCAAAGCCGAATTATCAGCACACTTAGGCTATGAATCTGGTGAATCACCATTAAAGGATAACCTCCGTAATGGTTATTCTGAAAAAACCATAAAAGGCTCAAAAGGAGAGCATCGTATCAAAGTACCTCGGGATCGCCAAAGCAGCTTTGATCCTGTAATAGTGCCTAAACATAAGAGCATTTCCCAGGAATTGGAAGATTGCATTATTCTTCTTTATGCCAAAGGGATGAGCAACGAAGATATTGTCCATTTTATGGAACATACCTATGGCGTCAAATATTCATCTTCACAGATTTCTATCATTACAGATAGTTTATTGGAGGATATAACAGAGTGGCAACAAAGGCCATTGGATGATCAATTTGCAGTCATCTGGATAGATGCCATACATTATAAAATTCGACAAGAAGGCAAGGTGTTGTCCAAGGCATGTATGCTTGTTTTGGGTATTAATATGGAAGGCAAACAGGATATTCTAAGTATGAGTATCGTCCACAACGAAAGTGCCTCAGCGTGGTCTGGTGTATTAGACGATCTAAAGAGCCGAGGTGTAAAAGATATTTTGTTTTTATGTTCTGACAATCTTAAAGGATTGGATAAAGCTATAGAAGCGACCTATCCTGATTCGGTACACCAGATCTGCATAGTACACCAGATAAGAAACACGCTCAAGTACGTGAGCTATAAAGATCGTAAAGCCATTGTCAAAGATGTAAAAGGGATTTATCAATCGTCAAATGAAAAGATGGCAAAGCAAGCTTTGGCTCAGTTTAAAGAAAAATGGGGTCAAAAATATCCGGCCAGTGTATTGTCCTGGGAACAAAACTGGGAAAAATTAACAGCCTTTTTGTCTTATCCTAAAGAAATCAGAAAGCTGATTTACACAACAAATATCATTGAAAGCTTCAATGCCTCTTTGAGAAAATTTACGAAAAACAAGAAGATGTTCCCAACCGACCAAGCAGCTTTAAAATCTATTTACCTGGCAGCGATGCAAATCACTTCCAAGTGGAAAAAGTCAAGATTTGGTTGGGCTCAAATCTATAATCAATTGTATATTCATTTTGAAAACCGCATAAATTGATCCCTATGAAAGGTTCTTGTGATTTTCATTCAAACACAAAATTTTGGCTAAGCTCTTTTACATTTTTGCGGACCACGTCACCTTAGTTTTTTCCTCCCGACCGAGTGAAAGGAGCGGAGGGAACTATATGAATTAAATAGCCTTATTGTAAGGAATATATATTTCTTGCCCGCCATCTTGCTTAGTGGGAACTTGTCCGTTTGGACCCATCAACCTAGTCAATCGGAAAAACCGTAGAATGCTTGATCTCATTCAATACAAAAGTACTCTTCACCTGCGATACATTGGGTAATGCAGCCAGCTTGCCTGATGAAAACTGGTGGTAGGCATCAAGGTCTTTAACAACTACTTTCAACAAAAAATCATGTTCTCCTCCTAGAAGGTAACATTCCAAGACTTCAGGTATTTCGGAGACGGCCTGGCTGAAGGATTTAATCTTTTCCAGGTGCTGGCTTTCCAGGTTAACCGAGCAAAATACAACCATATGGGAATTGACTTTTTTATCATCGATGATGGCCACATATTTTTTAATAATACCGGATTGTTCAAGGCGTCGTATACGCTCATAAACCGGGGTTTTGGTCATATTGAGTTGCTCTGCCAATTCCTTGATATTCATCTTGGCATCAGACTGTAAAAACTCAAGAATACACTTATCTACTTCGTCGAGATTTATCATAGGAATTTTTCCTTTTTGTACATTCAATCAGTACTATATGCCATACTTATTGTGGCTTTTAGTTTCATGTTCAGGAATATTTAATTATTCATTATAAGCTATTGATAATTATTCCTTTCAATCATAAATTTACAGTAAAAGGAGTAAAAATGAAACACAGGATGCACCCCGAGAGTTTGATGATGTCATACGGCTACAAACCCCAACTGTCTGAAGGCGCTGTCAAGCCACCAATATTCCAGACTTCTACTTTTTGTTTTCATTCAGCAGAAGAAGGCAAAGCATTTTTCGAACTGGCTTACGGCTTGCGGGAAAAAGGAATTCAGGAAGAACAAGGACTGATTTACAGCCGGATCAATAACCCAAACCTGGAAATACTCGAGAATCGCTTATGCCTGTGGGACAAAGCTGCTGAAGGTGCCGTCTTTGAAAGTGGTATGTCTGCAATAAGTACAGTAATGCTCGAATTCCTGAAACCCGGTGATTTACTTCTCTACAGTTCACCTACCTATGGGGGAACAGATCATTTCATACATGACTACCTTAAGGCAACAGGGATCGACTCTGTGGGCTTTAAGGCTCAGAACACCAAAGAGGAAATAATAAAAATGGTCAAGGCAAGCGGTAAAGCTGATAAGTTAAAACTCATCTTTATAGAATCGCCAGCCAACCCTACCAATGATGTAATAGATATTCGGATGGGAAAAGAAATTGCTGATTATTTTTCAACTGAGAAAAACCGGGTTTATGTAGCTGTAGATAATACATATATGGGTCCTGTATTTTGCCAACCCATCAAACATGGTGCTGACATCGTGATATATTCAGCAACCAAATACCTGGGTGGACATAGTGATCTGATTGCAGGTGCCGTCCTGGGTAGCTTCGATATTATCAAACGTGTAAAGACCCTCAGGACTTTTATCGGGAATATGCCTAGCCCCCATACTTGCTGGTTACTTTTAAGAAGTCTTGAAACATTAAAGATCAGGATGGAACAGCAAATGCGGAATGCTATTGCAATAGCCGAATTCCTCGAGAATCATCCGAAAGTAAAGAAGATATATTATCCCACTCAATTCAAGGAAGGATCCAGGGCATACGAGGTATTCCACAGGCAATACAGTTCACCAGGGGCCATGTTATCCTTCGATATAAATGGAGGAGAAAAAGAAGCTTTTAAATTTCTGAATGGATTGCGTCTGATCAAACTGGCAGTCTCACTGGGATCTACTGAAAGCCTGGCTCAACATCCGGATACCATGACCCATGCAGGGGTTAGCCCTGAGGACAAGGAAGTACTTGGTATCACCAGTAGCCTGATCCGGCTGTCAGTAGGTATTGAAAATCATAATGACCTGATCCGCGACATTGATCGGGCATTGGAAGCCGTCGTGACTGAAGAAGCAATGACCTTAAATTAATAGGGATACATCCTATCGCAAGGAAAAGAGAATACATCCAAAACCAACTCTTATACCCTGGCCAGACTTCATGGATTTAATAAATTGAATGGGATTGATGTTTAATATTCAATCCAATATTTACAATTCCTTATTTTCAGGAAAAATTCACGGCAATGTATAAGAACCTTATGAAGCAATTTTTCCTGTCCACAGTCATTTTTTTATTTACCTCTTCATTAATAGCCCAATCTGCTGTTGATGAGAAATATTATTCTTCACTGGAATGGAGAGAGGTCGGTCCCTGGAGAGGAGGTCGGTCATGCGCGGTCACAGGAGTGCCAGGATCACCTAACCTCTTTTACTTTGGATCTACCGGGGGT
>JAHHJO010000004.1:0-13671 GCA_018680275.1 Bacteroidia bacterium | reverse complement strand
GTTGAGTACAGTCTGTTATTGAATTATTGTTATCACCAAAATTATCACCGTCGGTATCGGCATACCAGGTTTGCGTGAGTCCTTCATCTATTTGGCCGTCGCAGTTGTTATCCTGTCCGTCACAAATTTCAGTATTGCCTGGATAGTTATTGGCATCGTTGTCATCGCAATCTGTATTATCAGAGACATAGCCCGCAGGTTGAGTACAGTCTGTTATTGAATTATTGTTATCCCCAAAATTATCACCGTCGGTATCAGCATACCATGTTTGCGTGAGACCTTCATCTATTTGGCCGTCGCAGTTGTTATCCTGTCCGTCGCATATTTCAGTATTGCCTGGATAGTTATTGGCATCGTTGTCATCGCAATCTGTATTATCCAGTACATATCCAGGAGGAGGAGAACATGCCATTTGTGATGTACTGTTGCCTCCATAGTTGTCACCATCAGAGTCCAGGTAATATATAGTGCCTACCAGGTCGGGGTCGTTGTCATCTACCAGACCATCACAGTCATTATCCTGTCCGTCACAAATTTCTGTATTACCTGGATAGTTATTGGCATCGTTATCATCACAGTCCGTATTATCTGTAACATATCCTGGAGGAGGGTTACAAGTTTCGATTGAAATCAATTCATTCCCATAGCCGTCCAAATCACTGTCCAGGAAATATTCCGGGGCAATGACATTTGGATCGTTATCATCAACAAGGCCGTCACAGTCATTGTCTTGTCCGTCGCATATTTCAGTATTGCCTGGATAGTTGTTGGCATCGTTGTCATCACAATCACTATTATTGCTTACAAATCCTGAAGGTTGGTCACATGAACTCGTTGAATTATTTGGATCACCATAGTTATCACCATCCGTATCCGCATACCAGGTGGGAGGTGTCATGACAGTAATGATTTGATTTTTGGTAATGGAATCAGAACCGCCACCATTCATTACGATAAGCTTAGTTTGTATAGTCCCGGAAGATCCTGATGTAATGCATACAGTAGGATCCTGATCCGTTGAATTATTGATATCAAGGACAATATTCCCACTTGCTATTACAAATTCCCATTCCCAGGATGTTGGGTAGTTTTGGGAAAGATCTGTAAAATCTATACACAGATCTGAACAAAGATCAATATTACCATCCGGGCTAAAGTCTGCGACCGGTGGAGGGCCACTACATTTTGTTGACGTAGTTCCAAAGCCTTCTGCAACAGCAGTTGCATTCATGACATCGCTTTGGTCGGAAGTAAACATATACATGCAGCCGTCTGAGGCATAGGACATAAAATTCATATACATGTCTTCTGTGCCACAAGTTACCGGAAGGTCTGAACAACTGTTATCATTTGTACACGCTGTATAACCACTATAGTTATCTGACATGTCAGGAGTATCCGATATCATATCCTGTGTACCACTACAGTTAAAATTATCCCCCCATATGTGGTAGAGTCCCATATAGTGTCCTATTTCATGGGCCAGGGTTTCTCCTTCATCATACAATGAAAATCCTGAACAACTTGATGAACCAGTAGTCGGAACGCCGGAACAGGTAATATTCCCGGTTCCAAAAACACAATGATCTACGAGAACACCATCTCCATTAAATAGTCCGGGTATACCATTGGCAACTCCAAGCAAACCACCGGGAAGGTTATCAACATAGACATTGACATAGTCATCCCAATCCGAGTTAACAGGTGTATTATTTCCGGCAGGAATCGAAAAGCTGACTTGTCCGAAAGTCACGGCAGGATCACCATCTACAAGACCATATCCTGATGGATGATTGAGAGATGCAAGGCAGAATTCAAGACATGCATCACCAAGTATACCTGTGCCAAAGCAGGACAGGAAGTTATTTATTGTTCCTGCATCCTGATCCAATCCGGCAAGCTCATTGTTAAGCTCAGCGATCTGATCTTCAACTATAGTTAAAACACAAGCTTCTTCGCTGGCGGGTACAATACCATTATCAAAATGAACTGCAATCGGAACCAGGATAGGACCATTGCTACATCCGGGGTTTTTATTTGTTCTACGTCTCTCAATGATAGGCTTGATTTTCTTCTGCCACCTAAGAACGTGTTTTTTATAGGAGGGATTTTGCTCCATCATTTTCTCCTGGGCTTCCATAGTGTTGCCACATCGTTCCTCGAATTGTGCATTCAAGGAAATACTCAACATCATTCCGATGAGAAAAATCAGGGGTTTCATTCAAGAGTGTTAAAAGTGGTTACCAAATTATTCCATTTTTCTTTAAACTTTGGCGATTTTAAAGTCAGAAACTTTACACTTATGGAGAAATTGTCCAGAAAAAGGTTCTTTCAGGGTTTGGCAGCAGGCACATTAAGTCTGCCATTTGTCATAAAAGCTTTATCCAGTGATAGTTATGCACAGAAGAATGACCCGGCTGGTTATGTCTCCAGTGAAAAATTCAAACTTAAGATGGTAACCACATGGCCTCCTAATTTTCCAGTTCTGGGAGAAGCCTGTAATAAATTTGCTGAATGGGTATATAAAATGTCTGCAGGTCGTCTGGAAATTAAGGTATATGGTGGCGGAGAGCTTGTACCGGCCCTGGAATGTTTTGATGCTGTAAAAGATGGAGCAGCGGACCTGGGCAATGGTGTTTCGTATTACTGGGCAGGGAAGATAAAGGCTACACAATTCTTTGGAGCTGTTCCTTTCGGGATGAATGCCCAACAGCGCAATGCCTGGATTCTTTCCGGCGGTGGTGCACAACTGTGGGAAGAACTTTATGAACCTTATAATCTTGTACCATTTATTTCCGGAAATACAGGATGTCAAATGGGAGGATGGTTTAATAAGGAGATCAACACCATAGATGATCTTAAAGGACTCAAAATGCGAATGCCGGGTCTTGGCGGAAAAGTCCTTGAAAAAGCTGGTGGTGCCCCTGTTCTCCTGGCTGGTGGTGAAATTTATACAGGATTGGAAAGAGGGGTTATTGATGCGACAGAATGGGTAGGTCCATATCATGATTACCTGATGGGATTCTACCAGATTGCAGATTACTATTATGTAAATGGCTGGCATGAAACAGAGGCTGCCGTTGAGACAATCATGAATAAGGAAAAATGGGAATCATTGCCCGGTGACTTGCAGGAGATCATCAGGAGTGGTTTGCTCAGGGCCAATATGTGGGTGCTTTCTGAATTTGATGCAAAAAACTCTATTTACCTCAAAAAGTTGGTTGAAGAGGAGAATGTTGACCTTAGGTATTTTTCGGAGGATGTCCTTGATGCCTTACGTGGATATACAAAAGAGGCTATTGATGAAATTATATTTAATGACCCCATCGCAAAAAAGATATACGACTCATATAAATCATTCCAGGATGAAATTTCTGAATGGTCCAGTATTTCCGAGCGACAGTATTATACGAGGATCATGAGTTAGCAAGATCATTCAATATTCCTGTAGAAGTTGCAGAAGATTGGTCAAAGAGATCGTAAATATTCGACCCCCTTTTAAATATCAATTATGAAATTTGGCATATGTAGAAATATTTAGTTTAATTGTTGTTATATAGATGATAATAGGAGTACCAGGAACAAGCTTGGGAAGTGAAGAATAATTAAATGCAATACCTTTATTCAATATGACATTTCAAGAAATAATCGAATCCTGTCCTAATGAAGTTGATCTTACTAATGAAGGGCATTCTGAATTGATTATGGCTACGGTGGAATCGATTCTGAATGAAGGATTCAATATACCGGATATTGAGAAAATTGAACAGCAGCTCATTCGTGATAATGATAAGTCTTCCATTTTTATTTTACTTGCTCTTAAGATCGCCAGGTCAAAAATACTCGCCTCCAAAGTAACTGAACCATTATTTGTATCTGTCGTGTTCGCTGTTTACAAAGAACATAACCGCATACGAAAGAGCAATGAACACCCCCACGGTGAAGATTTTCTTTTAAGGAAGGTAAAGCAACTACAATGGCTATTTGATGACAAAGATAATATTGAATGGGAGATGATTATTGTAGATGATGGTTGTCCGGAAGGAAGTGGAAGAATAGCACAAGGAATCATTGATACACATGAATTAAATGAAATAGTACGCGTCCTTTACCTGGCTGAAGCCATTGAACAGAAACACCCGGTGGCAAAATCCTTAGACAAAACCAGTGAAAGTCAAAAGGGAGGTTCTATCGTTTACGGAATGTGGGATGCTATTAAACGAAAGAAGAATGCGAACCATATCGTAATCTACACAGACGCAGATCTGTCGACACATTTAGGGCAGGTGATGTTACTGGCTGAACCATTGGTCAACCTGGACAAAATGGTTGCTATTGGGTCACGCAGGGAAACAAATTCTGTTGTTATAAAGAAAGGAGCAAGGAACAATCGTGGTAAGCTTTTTATCTATTTATGGAAACGACTAATTCCTAATTTGGGAGAGATAGTGGATACACAATGTGGTTTTAAAGGATTTAGGGCCGAAATCATCCCTCATGTTATCAAAGACATGATAGAGAAAAAATTTGCTTTCGATATAGAATTATTACTAAGAGCCGAGCTTCACAGGAATGATGGAATTACCAAAGTTCCTATAGCCTGGATTGATAGCGAAGCTGCCTCCACAACCACAGATTTACAACCATACCTGTCCATGTTAAAATCCATAGTAAAAATGTACAGGAAATATTTTACGCCAGGAGACCTTTCTGAAGAATTTGCCATTTTCATAGAATCGATTAGTGAAAATGAGTTTCAAAAGATGTTGGAGAATATACCTACAGATATTATTGACAGAAATCCTGAATTGTTTACAGGATATGATAAGGTAAGGGTTAAGGATTTTGTTATTAAGTAGTAAGGAAGGGTATTAAATCAAGGATATGATCTCAGGCCAGACTATTACAATTGCCAATACAACCAATTGAATCACCAGGAATGGAATGATCCCTTTGTATAGATGCTTTGTTGTTACTTCCGGTGGTGCAACTCCTTTCAGATAAAACAAAGAAAATCCAAATGGAGGTGTCAGGAATGAAGTCTGCAGATTCAGGGCCAAAAGAATACCTATCCAGAGGAGATTGATATCGTAAGCAATGAATACAGGGGTTACAACAGGGACAATTATGAAAATAATTTCAATAAAGTCAATGAAAAACCCGGCGACAAACACAACAAGCATAACCAGAAGAAGAAAAATATGCGGGCTTAAGTTGGCTTGTTCAATACTTGAAATGAGGAATACATCGCCGCCCAGTTCCCTGAATACGAATGTAAATGTTGTGGCACCTAGAAGGATAATAAATACCATGGATGTGAGATGGGTCGTTTCCGACATGACTTCTTTAAGGGTTTTCAGGTTAAATTTTCCCTGGATGGCTGTCAGGATCATGGCACCTAAAGCACCGACTGCTGCAGCCTCGGTCGGGCTTGCAACACCAACAAGGATGGACCCGAGTACAGATGTAATCAAGATCAATGGAAACAAAAAAGCTTTGATGATCTTCCCAACAAAATCTCCCTGTTTGAATTTCTGAATTTCCTCTTTGGTAAGTCCAGGTGCGGATTCGGGATGAAAGTGGGCGTGAAAAATGATGTAGATGATATAGGCCAAAACCAAAATCAGCCCTGGTAAGATGGCCGACCTGAACAGATCCCCCACGGAAACATTAAGGACCGATCCCAATAGAACCAGTACAACGGAAGGTGGAATAATCTGTCCTAGTGTTCCTGAAGAAGCAATGGTTCCTGAAGCCAGTGCCGGATCATATCCACGTTTTAGCATGGTAGGCAGACTGATCAATCCCATCGTGATGACAGTGGCACCCACGATACCGGTAGAAGCAGCCAGTAAAGCCCCAACTATGACAACGGATACGGCCAATCCACCGTCGAGTCTTCCAAAAAGCATGGACATCGTATCCAACAAACTTTCAGCAAGACCGGATTTTTCGAGCATGATACCCATATAAACAAACAGGGGAACCGCAAGCAATACATAATTGCTCATGACACCCATTATTCTGGGAGGTAAAGCATGAAAACTGGATGGTTCCAAAAAGAGTATGGCATATATCATTGATAATCCACCAAGTGTAAAAGCAACAGGAAACCCGTATAGGATCAGAACAAGAATACTCAGAAACAATATGATGGCAATGACCTCCATTTATAATTCTTCATTTTTTCCTGTTATCGTCAGATATGATCTGAAAAACAGGGCAATAGCTTGCAACAGAAGGAGGATGAACCCAAATGTTATTGAAAATTTGATGATAAACCTGTAGGGTAGTCCACCAGGATCGGGGGATCCTTCATTGATTTGGTATGCATTCATCGCATAATCAAATGAAACATATATGATCATACAGCACCAGGGTATCAGGAATAATAGACTTCCGATCAGGTTTACCCAGGCTTTGTCGCGATTTGTGAACTTCTCATAAAAAAGATCAACGCGAACATGGCGATGATGCTTCAATGCGTAACCGGCACCAAAGAGAAAAATCAGGGCAAACAAATGCCACTCCATTTCCATGATCCATGCTGCCGAATCTTTCAGGAGATACCTGCGAAAAACATCAAAACAAACGAAAATGACCAGAATAGTAGTCAGCCATGACACCCATTTGCCAATGAATTCATTGATATTATCTACTATTTTGATAAAGGCAAGCACAACGGATTTGAAATTAGAGAATATTTCTCAGCAAGCTGGACAGAAGACAGATATATTTGAATATATATAGTTTCATAGGATGAAGAATTTTTTCATAAAGCTTTTTGTTACCCTTTCAGTATTGTTAATACTTTCATGTAAAACACAAGAAAAATCCATTGAGCATAATCCTTTCACAGCTGACCAGGACCTGGAAATACAGGTAGAGGATACAATCTTTTTAAGCGGAACACTATCATTCGCCAATAATTCAGTACTCGCAATAATGATTGCAGGTTCAGGTCCAACAGACCGCAATTGCAACAATGAAACTGGTTTGAATACAGATGCATTCAGGCTGTTGGCTGATTCTTTGAAATTAAATGGTATTTCTTCATTCAGGTATGATAAAAGGGGGATTGCCAGGAGTACACCGGTTCATGAATCCCAGATGGTTATTGGTGATCTGGTTAATGATGTCTTAAAAATTGTAAGGTTTTTTGAAGGTCATTTTGATCGAATTGTCCTGATTGGTCATTCGGAAGGTGCATTGATTACAAAAGCAGCGGCACATCAAACCAAAGAGGTAGATGGCATTGTTCTCTTGTGTGGAATCAGCACAACCCTGGATAAAATTATTGAAGACCAGTTGGCACGATACCCGAGATTGCTTGAACTTGCGATCGTTCACCTGGATGAAATCAGAGATAACAAAGCGCTTTCTGAAGTTCATGTCATGTTGAGGTCATTGTTTCGGGAAAGCGTTGTTCCATATCTCAAGTCGGCATTTGACCTGGACCCCATAGAGGAAATTTCCAAGGTAAAACAAGATATTATGATTGTGGGAGGACGTTGTGATGTCCAGGTTCCACCCAACCATGCAGATAGCCTTAAAGCTTATTCTGAACACGCTACAAAATTCATATACGAGGATATGGGACATTGCCTAAAGCATATTGGAGATGATTGCATGTTAAATGCTGAATCTTATTCAAATCCTGAGATTCCGCTGCATTCTCAAATGACAAGGGATATTGTGGTATTTATTTCTAATCAATAAGATTCTCAGGCATTTTTGAATTGTTGCCACCATGCCAGGATTTTCTCTTTTTTAAACTTCTCATCAATATTTACTTCCAATAATTTTTGCAAAGCTTCAGGGCTAATGCATGAATTCACAAAACTGTTAAATCTCGTATATTCTTTTGATACCTGTTCAGCTTCAGCTTCAAGAGAAGATCCGTCGTGTCCATATCTCATGTATTCATAAGCAAATACGAGCAAGTACCAGAATAACCAGCCATACTTTTGAGTATGCTTGATATGACCAATTTCATGCGCACAAAGTCTCATCCAGGATTGGTGTGCATTGGCATAGGCTGCCCTGCCATATTTGTCAGAATCATTAGAAAAGAAATTTTCGGTCAGGGTAATACTTTGCCAGTTTTTACTTCCCAGGGTAATGGCTCCGCCTCCATGAACAGCACGATACAATGGTATAAATCTGAGAAATGTTCTTGGATAAATTTTAGTGGCCATGATCATCTCCTCACTAATACCTGAACAAAGACTAAAAATATAGGCGACTGCCGGACTAAACTTAAAAACATTGATTTTGTCATTCAATGGTTGGACGATATGTTCAGGGTATGTAAACATTTATTCTATGAACAGATCTGCAATGATAGAATCCGAGGTAAGCCAGGCTTCTTCAGTCATAATATAGCGACCATTCCTTAATTTGATATGACCTGCCTCCAGGTGATTATTCAAATGATGTTCAAGGTCCTTATTGGTTTTGAGCTTCTCATTAACATAGGTTTCGTCGCAACCCCACATCGTCCTCAATCCTGTCATCAGGTATTCATTAAATGTGTCAGTTTCAGATAATTTTTCCTTTTCTACCGGTACAATATCATGTGCCAGGCTGTCAATGTATTTCTTATTGTTACTGACGTTCCAGTATCTGTTGAATCCGTTGAATGAGTGGGATGAAGGGCCAATGCCCAGGTATTTCAAACCTTTCCAATAACTTGTGTTATGAATGGCAAAATGGTTTTCTAAGGCATAGTTAGAAATTTCGTAGTGTATAAAACCCTTAGCTGAAAGGAAACGACGACATATATCATATTGTTCCTGTATAGCTTTCTCGTCGGGATTAACTTCTTTACCTGTTTTGACGAAATGTCCGAGTGCTGTTTTATCTTCTACCGTCAGGGCATAACATGAAAGGTGCTTTATGCCATATTCCATGGCCATTGACAAATTATTTTCCCACATTTCGTTCGTTGTTGTCGGACTGCCAAAGATGAGATCGATATTCAAATTTGTAACACCTGATTCCATAGCATCTCTGATGACCTGGTGTGCCTGGCCACTGTTGTGCGACCTGTTCATCCATTCCAGGTCTCTGTCATAAAAGGATTGGACTCCAATACTTAATCGGTTAACTCCAGACAGTTGCAAGGCCAGGATCTTTTTTTTGTCAAGGTCATCGGGGTTGGCTTCAAGAGTAAGTTCAATGTCAGATTCAACATGGAAATATTTATGTATTGTATTCAGGATGCGATCTATTTCGATGGGTTCCAGAATTGAAGGTGTCCCTCCTCCGAAGTAAATGGTATTGATTATTTCTCCATCCAGGAATTTATTTTGTAAAATCAATTCCCTGCATATTGCATCAATCATATCATCTTTCAGCCGGAGCGACGTTGAAAAATGGAAATTGCAATAGTGACATGCTTTTTTACAGAAAGGGATATGAATATAAATTCCCGCCATTCGCGTTTATCTTTACAATGTACAAATGTATCTATTTGAGATTTCTAATTATATATCTCCTGTTTTTCCTTTCGTCCCTCACAGTTCAACTGAAGGCACAAAGTTTTGAGCTTGAATATATATTTGACCAAACAATTGAAATACCTCGCAAATACCAGGGCAAAAAACCTTCTTCAATGTTGGAAGCTGCTGGTATGTCTGAAGAAGTAATTACTCATTTACTTGAAAATGATTACCTGGAAGCTACCCTGGATTCAGTTAACGTGGATACCTTACAATATAGATATCTTGCTCATATTCATACAGGACCGGTGTATAAATTCGAATCACTCAAACTTGATTCAACAGGTCTGTTTTTTCTTAATGAACTAGGCATTTTACCTCCCGAAACAGCGAATGACTTTCTTTTTGCTCGGGAAAGGATTTCTGATTATTACGCGACAATAGGTTATCCTTTTGCAAAAGTCAGGTTAAACCAGCTGGAATTGGATCAGGGGAAAATCAATGCACGACTCAGGATAAATGAAGGTCCCAGAATTATAATGGATTCGATTAGGGTTCATGGCGATGTTAAACTGAGATATGGATACTGGGAAAATTATCTCAATATTGATTTTTCAGAAAGTTACAATCATGAGGATATTATGGATGTTGAGAACAAGGTTAAAAAATTGACTTTCCTTGAACTTGAGAAAAATCCTGAATTGAGTTTTTTCTATGATTATGCTTCCCTGGATCTGTACGTCAAAAAAAAGAACAGTAGCCGGTTTGACCTCATCTTCGGTGTGATTCCAACCAATAGTATCGAAGGTAAACAGCTATTTCTTTCCATGGATTTTACAGCCGAAATGCTCAACAGGATGGGATACGGGGAATATCTCTTCATTGATTTTGAACGTTTGCGTCCGGAACAGCAAAAACTCGAGGTTGAATTTAATTATCCCTACCTGCTTGATCTTCCCTATGGCCTGGATGCCCACTTCAGTATATTCAGAAACGGGTTTGATTACCAGACGATCAGATCAGATTTAGGAATTCAGTATCTAATCAACAGTAGTGATTTTCTAAAATTATACTGGAATATTGAATCTTCACGATTGATTGATCTGGATACGACCCGGTTAAAAAACACCATGATGCTGCCGGAAGACCTTGATGTCAATATCAATGGAATAGGACTGGAATATTTTTTAACCCGGCTTGATTACAAATTTAATCCCAGGAGAGGCTACCAGTTGCGTGTGAATGCCTCAGGGGGATTAAGGCGTATCAAGGAAAATCTAGCGATTCTTTCTCTAAGTGATGACAATTTTGATTTTCAGACATTGTATGACGAGCTTGATCTTGAAGAACCAAGGTTCGAAATACGTACGAATTTATCCTATTACTATCCATTAAAAGACAGGGGTGCATTCGCATTTCATTTAAATGGAGGCTGGAAATATTCAAGTTCACAGTTAAGGCGAAATGAAAAATTTCAGATCGGTGGAAATAATCTTCTCAGGGGATTTGATGAAGCTTCCATTTTTACGTCATGGTATGGGCTTACAACAATTGAGTATAGATTGTTGTTATCTAATAATTCATATTTCAGTTTGCCTTTTATAGATTTTGCAATATTGGAGGACACAGAAGGAGATACAAGTTATGCCTTAGGAATTGGAGGCAGCCTTGGAATAGAAACAAATGTTGGATTGTTTAATTTCTCAATTGCTGTAGGCCGGACTGAAAATGAAGCTTTTGACTTTTCACGACCAAAAGCACACTTTGGATTTGTATCCTTGTTTTAAACAAAATTAAATGAAGAAAAGAGTTTTATCATTTGGTGCCAGTACCAGTAGTCGATCAATAAATAAGCAACTTGCCTGGTATGCTTCTCAACAATTGCAGGATGTGGAGATCGATTATGTTGAGTTAAAAGATTTTGAACTTCCATTGTTTAGTGTTGACCTTGAAGCTGAAATCGGGCATCCTGAAGCAGCGATACGTTTTAAAGAACATATCAGGAATGCAGATGGAATTATGATTTCATTTGCAGAACATAATGGAAATTATACAGCTGTTTTCAAAAATTTATTCGATTGGATATCAAGAGTAGAAAAAAGTACCTGGCTGGGTAAGCCTATGTTTTTGATGGCTACATCTCCCGGTGGCAGGGGAGGGCAGGGGGTGCTTGAAATTGCTCGAAAACGTTTCCCGTTCATGGATGGCATTATCGTCACTGAATTTTCATTGCCTTTCTTCAATAAAAATTTTGATCCTCAGGAAGGTATTCTTAATCAGGAATTGCTCGAAAGATTTGATGAAGCGAAAAATATATTTCTAAGCAGCCTTCAAAAAACCGATCTGCTCCAGGACAATGATTAAGGTTTTGTAATCATGAGTCTTTTAGCTGCATTTCCAATTCTGAGAATGTAGACACCAGGTGGATATGGTGAAACATCCAACTCAAAGTTCTGCTGATTTATATTCAAATATGATATTATAGTTTGACCTGTCAAATCCATTAAGGTCAGGTTGTAATTGCCTGGTGAATCATTTGAGACATAAACAATATCACTTCCCGGATTGGGAAATATCTGGAAATCATCTTTTTGCGTGAGCGTATTGACCGAAGTAGTTATATCATAAATATTGCATAGATAAGGCTGGGGATTTGACTCCACAGGATTTCCAGGTATAAGATCTTTGCCTTCAAATGCAGGATAGTCCGGACTATATCGGTATGCCCGGAACATGTCTCTAGATGAACTTGATGATCCCTGGCTTAATGCACCATTCTGGTTGACCGGATTGATGTAATCCCATACCAGATTACCTGCTGGGTCTACTTCAAAAATGCGGTATTGGTTTCCGGAACAAATCAAGGTATTTCCATTTGGTTGACGCTGAGCTCCTGAAATTCTGGAAGAGTAGAATTCAGTGTTACCTGCACCCTCGAAAGTCCATAATGCATCTTCCGGGCCATATTTTTCGCCTTCAGGAATATTGTAATTAAATCCGTTTAAAGGCGGTTGGACAACTTCAATGGTTGAAAAATTTCCTTCAGGTCTGCCTGATCCATTATTGAATATCATCAGGTTTCCACCTCCTGGTCTGTCACCAGGTATCCAGTGCGCATCATGCTGACCATATAATCTTTGATCTTCAATTCCTCCCCGATGGTAAATTCGAGGATTACCCCACCTGAATAATATGTCTCCTCCCTTCCCGGCAATACCACCTGTATGACCAGCTGCTTCTTCTATCGATGTACTATGATCAATAATATAGATTTCGTTTAAAGACCTTGAGCTGAAGATGATCTGGTCCAGCTCGGCATTATAATCTACCGAGTTCATATGAAACCAATCTGCAGATGCAGATCCTCCGCCCTGGAAATTACGACTGTTGACATCAATCAATTCCGGGTGTTCATAAATCACTCCAAAATTGTTTTTTGTACTGTCAATATCCTGTATCATATGATCATAAAGCTTCCATTCCCAGACAATTTCAGCCTCATTTGTACCTACTGGTTTTAATTCAATGATCTTTTCAAACCAAACACCCATATTTCCAATGGATGAAGGATCCCGGCCCGCAAGAATAGCCTCTTCATCGGGTCGGTTTTCCCATACTACTGCCAATATATTTCCATTGGGTAATATGGACAAGTCATGATGTTGATGCATTGTATCATTAGCGATTCTGTATGACCACAGAAGTTCATCTTCCCATGATATCATTTCAATCAATCCCCCCGATCCGCCTGCTGAAAAACTGGCAAATACCCGTCCAGCCCTGAGAAGGGTTCCGTCTTCAAGAAGATAGGCAGACATCCCAGGATTTGCTGTCGAGGTCCATTCATTAATCTTGTAACCACAATTATCTATAAGGTATGTTTTCCTGGAACTTACGGGAGCAAATAATGTATAGCCGTTGAATGAAAGTGAATCGTTGACAAAAAGGCCTACTGTTTGATTTTGTCCTTGCAAAGAAGGTGAACTCAGCCAAAGAGATATAAATAGAAATATATATGAACGCATAAGGCAAAGATCGGATTTTTACTTTCCTGAACTAAAATTTGTATGAATTACCTGGGACATATCGGATTATTTTTTCCTGATTAAATGCAAACCATCGTCAATCGGAAGAATGATGTTTTCGACCCTGGAGTCTCCGGAGACATGTTTGTTGAATGCATCAAGCCCATCAGCAAGTTTGTCTCTTGTTTTATCCAGGATGGTTC
>JAHHJO010000117.1:0-6045 GCA_018680275.1 Bacteroidia bacterium | reverse complement strand
GCCATATATCCGTCATCGTGAAAACTCTGTTTGAAATTCGTCAGTACCCCTTTCGCAACCAGCTGCATCAGGACTGTATTATCCCCTTCAAAAGTGGTAAAGATATCTGTATCCGCCTTCAATGATGAGAGGCTGTTTTCTGAAAGATAACCCTTGCCTCCACAGGCTTCCCTGCACTCCTGGAAAGTTCTTGACGTATGCCAACTGGCTTTGGCTTTGACACCTGCCGCCAGTGTCTCGATTCTTCTGTGGTCTCTCTCGTCCTCGGATACATATTCAAGTGCAAGATCGTCAAGGGCACATGAGTAGGCATAGGTCTTTGCCAGTAATGGGAACAGTCTTTTCTGATGGCTGGGGTAGTCAATAATTAAAGTTTCCTTCATACCGTCCTTCGGTGCAAACTGGCGTCTCCTCATCGCATAGCGCAAGGCATTAGTCAGCGCTTTTTTGGAAGCGTTGTTCCCCAACAAGCCAACAGCAATCCTTCCAGTCACCAATGCACCCAGCATGGTAAAAAAGCGTTTGGACTGGTTTTTTATCGGACTGTCAAAACTTCCGTCATCTTTAATTTGCGCATACTTGTCCAGAAGGTTCCGGACAGGCACCTGAACATGATCAAACCAGATCCGTCCATTATCCACACCGTTCAATCCCATTTTATAACCATTGTCCTCCACACGGATACCAGGCATTAGCTTTCCCTCTTTGTCCCGTAATTGCACCACAATTGCATTCACACCATGCCCTGTTCCATTGACAATCAACTGGGCAAATACAACCGCATAATGGGCATGAAGCGCATTGCCTATGTATTCCTTGCCGGCTTCTAACCGGGGAGTATGTATTGTAAGTGTTTTGTCAGCATGATTATAGTGCGCAGTTGTTTCAAGGTTTTTGACATTCGAACCATGACTGGTTTCAGTCATGGCAAAGCAACCCAGTAAGTCACCTTTTATCATCCCGGGTAAAAATGTACGGTGGTGCCATTCTGTACCCAACTGCATAATGGCGCCTCCAAAAAGTCCATACTGAACACCAAATTTAATCGCCAGGCTCAGGTCGTTATAACCCAGCATTTCGAACACAGCCAGGTAATCCGAGATGCGCTCAGTACCACCATAATCGACCGGAAAGCTGTACCCACTCAGTCCTTGTCTGGCAAGTTTCCGGAGTCTTTCCAGCACCAACCCCCGATGTGTTTCCTTGTCTGGAATAAATGAAACAGAAAAAACAGGATCTCTCAATAGCTGGCGCATTCTGTCCTTAACTTCTTCTGTACGACCATCAAGAATTGATTTTAGTTTTTCCGCGTCAAAAGCCGCCCTTCCACTTTCCGCCATTGTTTTTTCATCCTTCAACAAAACAGATACGAGTTGCTCACTTTCGCGGTTAAGTCCCAATGCAGATCTGATATCCACTAAGGCTTCCAGGACTTGTGGATGATCAAGATCTTTTTTCAATTGTTTGCCTGTCCCCTGGTAGGCCATTTCAACACCCAATTCGACCAGGTTTATTTTTTGCTTATCAGGTAATTGTTTTGCAGCTCGCTGCAGCAGACTCTTCCATTGATGAAACACTTCAGTAGGTGGTGGAGTAAGTGGGTTGGTCTGTTTTAAAAGATACTCTTTGTCTGTTTGATTAAGGAATGCGTAGCTATCCAGCTTTCTATGGATGAAGGCCATTTCCGAAGGCGACAATACTGTATCAGACCATGCGATGTAAAATAATGGAATAAAGCTCAGGGCTTCGGCTGAGAGCTCTGGCAAAACTTCTCTGGATAATTTATTCATATCTCTTATTTAAATATAAACCGGGATTAGGCCCTGGATTGTTTCAATAGCAAAGCTAATTATATCATAAACCAATTAAATACATAAACATATCGGGCAGAATTATATCCGGATTATTCCCAATAAAAAAGCCCGATCCTCATATGTGGATCGGGCTCTATAATTAGTTATTTAGCTTAATAATTATATTTCATCCATTTGTGTGCAGACACATTCGTTTCTTCAATAATCCTTATGTAGTATTGCCCATCAGGTAAAGAAGAAACATCCAGTTCGACCTTCTCCGACTTAGCCCTCTTGAATCGGGCTGCCAATTCTCCCCGGATAGAATAGACAAACACCTGGATGTCGGTCTTTTCATTTTGATTATTCTTTGCATTGGACAGGTATAAGATGTCTGTTCCAGGATTGGGATAAATCTTCCAAAGATTTTCCTGATCTCCTAATACAGGGTCACTTTTATCCTCTTCTTTGTCAGAACCACCCACCAAGCTTCCGGATGGAATACATGAACTCACAGCCCCAAAGTCTACACTTAAAGTACCAGGAGCATTACCGTCATAACCATCCTCCAGGCTGACTGTAATTGAATTCACATCACCAGGTATATCGATATCCACAGAACTGAAATTATTGCCTCCGTAAGTGCCTTCAGTGACCGTGTTTCCATTACCGTCAACATAACTTACGGTTACTTCTTCTATATAGCGATTATTTGGATTTCCATTGGTTACAGCATCAAGATCACTGATAGTGAATGATACATCCTGATGCGTTGAAGCATAGGATAATGTTGTCGATGATGAACCACCACCTGAATGCGTAAGTGGATCTGTCGGGAAATTATCAGTGACGACCGTGCAATTGTTGTTATCACATCCATCAGGAATACCGTCACCATCCGCATCAGCATTATCGTCAAAACCTGGACAGATATCAACAGCATTGCATACACCGTCATTGTCGTCATCCGGGCAGGGCCCACTGTTTTCACATGAGCTGACTGTGCCAAGATCAACACTCAATGTTCCAGATGCATTTCCATCATAACCATCCTGAAGGCTCACTGTAAGGGAAAGCACGCTGGCACTAATAGTTATGTTAACAGATGAGGTATTTGTCCCACTGTACGTACCTTCTGTTACAGTTGCACCATTAATATCAACATAACTTACAGTCACTTCATCTATATAGCGATTATTTGGATTTCCATTGGTAACAGCATCAAGACCGGAAATGGTAAATGATATATCCTGGTTATCTACGGCATAGCTGAGTGTTGTTGAAGTGGAACCACTACCGGAATGCTCTAAAGGTGAATCCGGGAAATTATTTGTGACATCTGTGCAATCTGTATCACATCCGTCAGGAATCCCGTCACCGTCAGCATCGGCATTATCGTCGAAGCCTGGACACACATCATCATTGTCACAAACGCCGTCACCATCAGAATCCTGGAATGTACCCGCACAATTACAGTTGGCATCATAAACATCATTTATTGTACAAGGATCTAGGTCATCACAACTTGATCCTGCACCAGCAATGCCAATGGTAACCAAATCTGTTGCCGTACATGCATTAGCATCCGTCGCTGTTACTGTATAGTCTCCAGCTTCAAGATTTGAAATATTCGAACCAGTCGCGGAAAAGCCATTTGGTCCTGACCAGGCATAGCTTACATTGCCGCTACCGCCACTTGATGAAGCACTTGCAGAACCATCATTCTGTCCTGAACAACTTGCATCAGTTC
Organism: Bacteroidia bacterium; assembly: GCA_018680275.1. Classification (GTDB taxonomy): domain Bacteria; phylum Bacteroidota; class Bacteroidia; order Chitinophagales; family Saprospiraceae; genus RFSX01. The sequence goes on along the minus strand of JAHHJO010000117.1, from coordinate 2,502 downwards.
CAGACGCGCTGACAGTTAATAGCGCAGGCTCAGCAATGGTGGCTGAAGTCGTCCCGGTGGAACCTTGTGCATCAGTGGCAGTTACGGTGTAAGTGCCCCCGCCCAATCCTGATGCTGTAGCACTTGAAGCTCCATTACTCCAAGAGTAAGTATAAGGTGACACCCCATTTGAAGCTGTCGCTGTTGCAGAGCCGTCAGCAGCACCGTTTCACGACACATCGGTTTGAGAAGCAATAGTAACCGTTACAGATGGTGTCGATGTCAAGCAAAAATTAGTTGTTTCACTCGAGCCAAAACTTCCCCCGGAAGCCAGGGTATTACCCGAAGCATCTTCAAGAAGATATGATCCATTACCATAAGTACAACAAATCCCATCGCCGTAAGAATCAAAAATATTGAAATCGTAACAAGCATCATTTAGACAGTTGACTTCTACCTCCGTGGCGCCGGCAGTGCTGTAAGGACCACCTGAAGCATAGGTCAGTCCGCCTGATGTAATAGACCATGTGGTCTCTGCAGGATAATTATCTAGGACTATTGTAAGCGTGACATCCTGACCAGTACATGGACATGCAGCACATTGGGATCCGCCACAATCTACACCCAACTCATCACCATTCTGAATACCGTCAGTGCATGTAGGGCAAGGTGCACATATTGTACCCCCGCAGTCAACACCCGTCTCGTCCTGGTTCTGAATACCGTCGCTGCAAGATGGCGGGCCACAAGCTGAAGTACAGCTGGCATTATCTACTTCATTCCTTATGACATTACCAGGCTGAGTACCAAATCCTTCGTTGAAATTTATACCTACACTTTGCAAGTGACAATAGGACATAAGCGTCCCTCCATTGGATGGGTAGCCAGGCAGTGCACAAGTTCCCTCAGTCGAACCGGCACAACCATCAATTGCTGTACCATTTCCATTCCAAACACATGCATGCGTGTGACGGGATCCGAAGAGGTGGCCAAATTCATGCGTGGCTACCATGACCGACCATGAGTAGGTAGGCACAACAGCATACGTCGATCCAATGCTGCTAAAACACATACTGTTATCAGGGTTAGCATTGCAAATACCAGCAAAACCAGCCGCTATACCTCCACTTGCCTGGTATGAGAAGAGTTGAGCCAGGTCACCGTTAAAGCTGCCAAGATTCGACTGGAAGTCACTGAGCATTCCAGAACTTGAAGTACTTGAATATGGACTCGTCACATCCCAAAGCACCAATTGTGAGACCACAGTAGGTATACTTTCATTGGAGTACAATGTGCTTACTTCATTCAACAGACCCGTTATGTAATTGGTCGTGCCTGATGCACCACCCTTATTATTATAAATGTCATTGTCTACTTCAATATAGAAACGGATACAATCACCCGGACTTTTGTTGGGTGTATATTGCAGGTCATTGGGTTTATATATTACCCCATCATCCATGGTACCACAATCGAAAGGTAATTTTTTCAATACCTCACGGTCATCATAAATAATATGTTCGCCATTTTTAGCATTTCCTTTCAATTTACCCAGTACAAGGTTACCTGCTTTTGTGCTGATTAATCCACGGATCTCATCATTGAAAATACTGACAGCTACTAAGGATTTGTTGTCTCCTTTTACAATCCCCCGGTAATGTACTCCCGGGTCAACCATTGCTTTCGTGCGTGTAGACGCCAGGATAATATCCGAATCAGTTGTAAATAATTCTACCTTAACCAGTTGCAAGGCAAGTGTTTCTTTAGACACAATACCCGGCAATTCCAATTCAATAGTCTCCAGAGACAAATTCTTAAGTTGCCTGAGAGACGCCTCCTTGAGGTCAAGGATTTTATACTGTTCAATGCCTTCTTCCAGGTCAAAGCCCACCGATTTTTCAGTCGTGGCTTCCTGGAAGGGTTCAAAGTTTTTGAATTTACCCAATGTTTCTTTTTGATGTTCTACAAGATCAAGTGGTTTGATAAGCTTGCCACTATCTTGTGAATAGGCAGCAATACAAAAACTGCATAATAGAAGTGTAAATAATTTTTTCATGTTTTAAGATTTGTTTAGAAGATTAGATTCAATAATTTATTAAGGGGAATTCTTATAGTTAGTCTAAGTTATAAAATTATATTTGGTCTATATGACAGACAGCAGTCAAATAATTTAAAAACTATTAAAAATTTGTAATTAAAGCTTTCATAAAAATTTGTCTCCTCTATTTTACATTAAATTAGCAAGCAAGTAGTCTTCCTTAATTCGTTTATTCTAATAATATTAAATTCTCCGTATTTCTATGTCATTCTTTCCTGATGATTGGAATGAAACCAAATGTGTATGAGGAATTATGTTCTGTCTGTATTAGCCAAACCAGAAAATTTGCTATAGCGTTCTTTGGGTTGAATAAGAATCTTATTGTTTGTATAATATCGAAAACAACGAGCTATAAAAAAACAACCCACTCCTGAAGGACGATGCCTTCAGGACACGTAGGACTACGCCTTCAGGACAAGTAGGAC
>JAHHJO010000498.1:0-5255 GCA_018680275.1 Bacteroidia bacterium | reverse complement strand
TATATGGCAGCCGGTGGACTTCCGATTCCAGGTGAAGATTCTCATTTAAATACAGTGCTTGCAGGGTTGGAAATGCAGGAGTACATTACAAAACGAAAGTTGGAGAGAAGTGCAAAAAATCTAATCGCTTTTGAAATGCGCGCCGGAATACATTCGGGTCCTATAGTAGCAGGTATCGTAGGGCTTAAAAAGTTTCAATACGACATCTGGGGTGATACAGTAAATACTTCAAGTCGGATGGAAAGCCATGGAGAAATTGGAAAGCTTAACATCAGTAAGGCCACATATGAATTAATTAAAAACAATCCCGAGCTGAATTTTGAAAAACGGGGTGAAATTGAGGTTAAAGGAAAAGGAAATCTGGAAATGTTTTTTGTACGGAGCAATATCTGATTTCTGCTATCAATTTCGATATCAATCACTGATCATACTTTAGGTACTTCTTCACAAAATCTAATCATTCGAATAGGTACGCTACCACTCCGGCTAACAAGTAAATGAATAAAAAAACACACGCTAGCATTTTGGCCTTGTAGCTCAATTAGAAAGAGCACCTAACTACGAATGAGGAGGAGGATTCGAATCCTTTCTTGGTCTCAATTAATAACAAAGCCAATACTCTTCTAGTTTTGGCTTTGTTAAGATAAGGTAAGCTTTTATATAAGCAATTGATTAAAAATTCAGCAGCACCACACAAAATTGGTTTATTATATTTCTGGGCTACATCTGTAAGTCTGCAAGCCAACTGAAAGGTTTAAAACAGGAAAAACATTACTTGTTAACTAGTAAACAATAATCTTCTTGCTAAAGTAAATATGGTCATGAGTAATCAGGTTCAATAAGTACATCCCGGATTCCAGTTGAAATGGTAGGTCAGATTCTATGTTTCCGGAATGATAAATCAGCTGCCCACTCAGATTTGTGAGATTATAGGAATGTATTCTTTCCAGGTCTCCTTTGATGCGAATGATTCCATTTCCGGGGTTAGGGTACACTTCAATGACAGGTATTGAGATTTCGATGTCTGTATTTGAAGAAATACTGTCGCTATTCCTGTCATATATAAAATAAAAATTTGGAAAGGATGATCCTATTGAAACGCCACAACCATAATACTTTCCATTATGATATTCTATATCTGCGATATAACTTTCAGGCTCATCTATGGTAATTCTTCTCTTATAAAAATCAACATTCCCATAATGATAAACAATAGCACGCTTCAGACTATCATGAGCCGGTGATATCAAATTCTCGGAAAACATCAGAAAACTGGAGTTGTCGTCTGAGTTGTATCTCCGCATAAGCACGTATACTGAAGACTCATTATTGAGTACATTTTCATCCACTACATTGGCTGCTACTACTCTTCCTGTTAACACTCCATTAGCAAGGATTAAATTAAATTGGGGACTCGTAAAAGGAATTTTTCTTGTATAAAACTCAACTGAATCACCATCATAATGTGTGAGTAAACAATCTTCTTTCTTGTAAATTTGATTGTCATAATGCACTTCTATTTCATAGATATTTACAATATTGAAATCCTGGTTCAGCCTAACAAAATTATTGCCTGTAGACACAAGATATGCGTGTTCCGATATATTTAATATAGCATGAAAAAATATCCCAACATCAAAATTTGCTTTTACACCATCATGAATAAGTGCATTCTGATCATCAATATACAACCTGTAAATATCCAATAAGTGTCCTTCGGCATTGGATTTAATACCTAAGATCCATTCATTTCTGTTTTCAAAATGATTCCAGAAGTTATCCTGGGTTTCGATAAATACAAAGGTCCCTCGGATCGGAAATAAACCCCTGATCTCCTGAACAACAAGTGTTTCAGATAAAATCATCAGGCCCAAATGATGAGAAGAGTTGGAATCTATGAAATGGGTGATTGCCAGAAAGTTATTATCCTTTTTTTGAATCGAAATAATCTCATAAATTCGAAAACCATCAAATTGTTCTTCACTAAATATAGGAAGTTTAAATCCTGTATCATCTATCAATGAAATTCTTGCTGAATTATTATTTCGTTTCGGATTTTCGATAAGATACATTTGCTCATCAATCACTTCAACCTGGTAATACCAATAATCAGGATCCGACTCAAAATAAACATTGTCATTTTGCCCATGAATTATAGAAATGGTAAATAATAGCAATAATGATGTTTGAACGAAATAAGTGATCATTTCTAAAATTTATTTGCAATTGAAGTGTTTAAAATAATATCCTGGTTGCCAGGAAATGGACCAGGCTGATGTACAGGTACAAATACAGGTTCTCCATAACAGATTTCAAAAAACCAATACAATGTACTACTGCTATTGGGTGTGAAATCTGAAGTAATTGAAATAGAAGCCAGGGTAAATCCCGGTGGTGTATTTTCCATAATAAATCGTTCTAAAAGACATTGAACACAATTTAATAAATCACCATCATATTCAAGCTCATCCTGCCCATCTGCAAAATCTCCTGCACAAGCATTTATTTCAAGATTAAATTCTGCTAAATCATTAAAGTCATAAAAATGACAAATAATACTCTCGTAAACAACATAACCCTGGAAGCCAAACTTGTTACTAAGAATCGAAGGTACTTTTGCATTGATAGCTTCTTCTATTTGACGTTGAGCACTTGTCCCTTCTGCTCCGTTCCCATCACAATCACCTCCCCCAAAAATATAACCGGGATAAGTAAATGCACTTAGAAAACAATCTGTAGTCTCAAAATCTCCACAAAAATCAGGACTATAGAAATTTGGAGAATCCACTAATTCTGCATCTCCGAAATAATGACTGACTTCAAACTGGACATTTTGTGAAAATTGATTTTTTAAGCTAATATCAATAAACAGAAATGCTTTATTCTGAATAGTTAGATCGTTGTAATAAGATTTTGTCTTATTAAAGATATCCTCGTACAGCTTTGATATCTCGTCCCTCGTCATCATATTATCTTGAACTGTATAACTATTTAATTCTTTATAAATGAGCAAGTTGTTGATCTTTTTTGAACCATGCCCCGGGACAAGATTAAAAATTGCTTTCATCCCATATATAACATTGTCAACTGAATAGGAATGATCCAATGTATTGTCTCTTAAGTTTAATCTGAATGATTCTATCCATTGAATTTCAGAATGAGTTAGTAAAGATTCAGATGACCTGTTATTTACTTCTAAAAAATCAGAGGGAGCTAACTGCACATCTGAACAGGAAGTCATTGACCATAATACAAGTAATAAAAGGCTTATAGATGGTAGAATAGCATGATAAAAATTAAAGTTGTTCATGTTGATCTAGATTTGTTTTATATCAAAAAGCTCTACCCTGTTCTAATTATAGAATTGGGTGCTTTGTCAATTATCTGGTCGATTTCAGCCTACTTAATTATTTGCCGAAATGGACTATAAACAACTTCCATTTATATTAACCTAAACTTAAATACTTTTTAGATACTAGGAATGGACATATAAAGACATATCAGGACTTTGATTCTTTTTTATAATGTTGTTCAATCACCTTGTTTGGCGTATAATATCCCACCGCCATTGCTCATTTTTTTTAGCATCTTCCATTGACACCTACCAGTTTATGTCCAGACACTCGTCCCAAAGGCTGTCTTACAATTAGTGGCACTTAAATTAATTCTCTATGCAAATTAAAACTGTTCTAAAAATCAATTCAGGAAAAATTATAGCTGGAATAAAGACATACACGATTACGAAGACCCGATAATAATATTAGTTGCTTCATTAAAGAATTCTTATGCGATTCTCAATAGCCTCCACAATGGATCTTGATTACAGACCTCCACAGATTATTTCTATGTTGCATGATATATGGAAATACCTATTCGTACTTACTGCAAAAAGATTGGTAAACTTTGGAATATGGTTTGACATATCATTGTGACTCCAATTAACCTTAATTTTGATATTTCGGATTTCAATAAAACAGATATTCATCGTTTGAATTATATTTAGATATTCCAAGGTTGCGATACATGACAAAACCCAAACCTAAACTATACTTCATCGCCATCGTTCCCGGAGAACCTGTGTTCTCAGAGATTCTTGCCTTCAAAACTGAATTCAAAGATCGGTTCAATAGCACAGCGGCACTTCGGTCACCACCACATATTACACTCCACATGCCGTTTAAATGGAATCAGGATAAAGAAGATGAGTTGATTAAGCCATTATGTACCCTGGCAGGCGAACAACAATCATTTAAATTGTCACTTCATGATTTTGGAGCCTTCCCTCCACGAGTGATCTTTGTTCAGGTAAATGAAAACACAGAACTAAATAAGTTGCAGCAAGTGGTTCAAAACATAGCGAAGACAAAATGGCATATTCATACACCAGGATCCGGAACCCAGCGACCATTCCGACCTCACATGACCATTGCCTTCAGAGATTTAAAAAAATCTGCATTTCATGGCGCATGGGTAGAATTTAAGGAAAGGAGATATGTAAATACATTTGAAGTGAAAGACTTGTGCCTTCTAAAACATAACGGAAAAAGCTGGGATGTGATGGAGAGGATACTTCTTTCCTCAATGTAAAACGCAATCCATGGAATATTTCAGAAATGTCAGATAAAGCGTTTATCTACAGTGCGCAAAATGCAAAGGATAATGCCGTGGAAGGAAAATAACAACAGCCTGGCCCTGCACCTGGTTTTTTTAATTCAATTTATTCCGTATAGTTCCAGCTGTTTGCTCATGATGGGGCGAAACAAGAATGGAAAAAAGGATAAAATGAGCATCATGGGATAACCATATGGAAGCATCGGGCTTTCTACCCTCGATTCAAGCAACTGGTATGGCTTGGCCCCTTTATGATGATGATCTGAATGCCTTGTCAATTCAAAAAGTAATACCCTGCCAATGATATGGTCAGAGTTCCAGGAATGAATTGAACTCACCCTTTCATATCTGCCATTTTCCTGCAACTTACGTCGCAATCCATAGTGAGCAAAATAGTTCTGGGATTCCAAAATGGCTATTCCATATACCGCGGCAATGAAATAAGAGAAAGTGACATATAAACCAAAGAAAAGATAAATACCGATTATTAGTGACAAGGGCAGTAATGTGTACAAAATCATTGGATTCAATTTGGGATTCCTTCCCATTGCTTTGAGTCTTATAGCTTCTAAATTCCAGGTTTTGAAATAACCGCCGAATTGAGACTTAAATGCAAACACGTAAAAATTATCTCCTTTCTTTGC
>JAHHJO010000520.1:0-2436 GCA_018680275.1 Bacteroidia bacterium | reverse complement strand
GATATGGGCAATACTCATATACTGTTAAATGATCATAGTATTGACATCCTATTAGTGACACACCATCAAGGTGATCATCATCATTTGGATTATCATCACCACCATTCTGATCATCTTCTACATCATCGTCCTTTTCTTCCTGGTCTTCAAAATCGTCAGGGAAATCATCTTCATCCAGTGGATCTTCCTTGTACCGGCTGTTAAATTTTATGATTTCAGCGTCATTCCTGAGTGTAGCTGCCCTGTTATTAGGGTCTACCTGCAGGAATATAGTCAGTTGATGTGCTTCTTCAGGCCCTAGTGAATCTATTTCTGTTACAATTTTATTGTCTGCATCAAGGATCCAGTCGTGTGGATTTCCGGTCAGATCAGTTGTATTGAATTCAGGGAAGAAAAGCAATTCTGTTTGCGGTCTGTCTTCAACTATAATATCAAAGGCATCAACTCGACCCTGGTTGTATATATCAACTTTAAACTCGACAAGTTCACCGTTTTGCACAACATTATCCCCGACAACCGTTTTCTTCAAGGCCAGGTCAAAACAATGTTCAAGCGTTAAAGACATGATAGCTGTGGTCTTACATCCCGCATCATCTGTGACTTTGGATTGAAATACAATCGTACCCGGTAAAAGACCGACTGAATTAAATACAGGATCTTCCAGTAAATTATCATTATTGACAAATGCTGCAGTTCCACCGGTAGTCCCATAATCAATTATACTCCATTCTTTTTTGTAATAAAGTCCCGAACCTCCGCTTGCATTTGATTGTAGCAAGATAGGGTGATCAAGACATATCGTTGCATCTACAGGATTGACCCTCAATGGTTCCGGTTGCGCACTCCCGTAGGCTTCACCTATGGAACAACCATTATTATCTACGACGGTTACTGAATAATTACCACTATATAGGTTTGATAATAATTCGCCGTCATTGCCATTGCTCCAGTTTATTTCATAAGGTCCAACACCTCCTGTCACTTCCAGGTATATAGAACCTGAATTATCACCAAAACAAGCGACATTTGTAATGTATGGTATCACTCCCAATGGTTCCGGTTCATCAATTTCGATAGCACATTCAGTAGTACAACCATTAATATCGGTCACCGTTACAGAGCTGATTCCTTTCTTTAATTTCGAAGCTCTCAACCCTGATTCACCATTATCCCAGGCATATTCATAAGGTCCTGTTCCACCTGTTACAACAGCATCCGCCTTTCCGGATGAACCACCATAACAAAGCACATCATGAATTTTATTTATATCACATACCAATACGTCGGGTTGAGGAATAAAAACCGAACAACTTGCTATACAGGCATGGTCATCAGTCACAGTCACCGTATGCATTCCAAAGTCAAGTTTGCTTGCATTAGCAAGAGATTCTCCGTTATCCCATAAAATTGAATATCCCGGCGTGCCTCCTGAAATACTTAATTCTGCAATTCCATTCTCCTCACCAAAACAATCCACATTCTTTACCAGACTGGCTGAACAATTAAGATTTGGTGGTTCAGAAATTACCATTTCGCAGCTAGATACGCAGCCATTGGCATCAGTAACAGTTAACACATGTGAACCTGCGTCAAGCGCTTTTGGATTTGCATTACCCCAATCGTATGTGTATGGTGCCTCTCCTCCTAAAGCATAATAATCAACAGTTCCGTCAGCTGCCTGGTAACAGGAAGCATCTTTTATTTTATTGATGACACATACAAGTTGTGATGGCTCGCCGATCGACACACTGCAAGTGCTTGTACATCCATTGCTATCTGTAGCAGTCACAGTATACGTTCCTGCTGACAGACTGTTTGGATTGGCCGTACCCCAATCATATGCATAAGGTGCGGTGCCTCCAAATGCCTGGATGGAAGCCTGTCCATCGTTGCCTCCATTACATGATACATTCGTGACCACAGATAAGACACAGCTTAGAACCGGTGGTTCTGTAATCATTATATCACATGATGTGGAACACCCCCTGTTATCGGTTACAGTAACCGATCTCAGACCCTCAGTTAATTCAATGGCACTTTTAGTTGTTTCCCCATTATCCCACTGGTATGAATATGGTCCGACTCCTCCGGATACATTTACATCTGCGATTGCAGTTGCTCCTCCGTTGCAAAGTACATCACGAACTTTGCTCACATCACAAACCAATAAATCAGGTTGTGAAATAGAAACGGAACAACTCGATGTGCAATTCTGAAAATCAGTGACTGTCACTACATGAATTCCATAATCAAGATTGCTTGCTGTGACTGTTGTCTCCCCGTTATCCCAGCTAACAGCATATGCCGGGGTACCTCCGGTAATAATTACTTCTGCGCTAGCATTGCTTTCTCCAAAACAATCTACTTCCTTAAGCATACTGGCTGAACAGGAAAGTAATGGTGGTTCGTCTATTTGTACATCACATATCGCAATAC
>JAHHJO010000163.1:0-2355 GCA_018680275.1 Bacteroidia bacterium | reverse complement strand
GATTCATACAGATCAAATAGAAGTAAAATTTGATAGAAATAAAAAGGATCTTCTGGCGGAAAGAGATGGCTCTTCTTTATTCTCTTTAAAAAAATATACCACTAAAGATGACCGATATAAAGTATATGTCTCCAATGATCAAATAAATAAAGCTGATTCAATTAGCTATCAAATTAATGTTATACCCGATCAATATCCAAGTATATCAGTCCAAAAATTTGTTGACAGTGTCGAACAGCATGTCCTATATTTTGTGGGGCGGGCAAGTGATGATTATGGCTTAAACAAAATCACATTTAATTATCAACTAACGAAGGAAAGCGGAATTGAAGAGGCCCTGATTACTGAAATTATTCAAAAGCCAAAACTAATTGATGCTACTTATGATTACACATTTGATGTATCCGACTTAAATCTTGAACCTGGCGATCAGCTGAGTTTTTATTTTGAAACCTTTGATAATGATGGGGTTAGGGGCAGTAAATCTGCCAAGACTGGCATCATGAATTTAGTCAAACCATCCATTGAAGAGTTTAAGAAAATGGAAAATGAAAACGAAGAAGATATTAAAGATAAGCTGGAGGAATCAATTGATGAAGCCAAAAAAATTCAGGAAGAACTCAAAAAATTAAGAGAAAAACTTTTGCAGGAGAAAGAAATGAATTGGCAGAGTAAAAAAGAATTGGAAGAATTACTGAAAAGGCAAAAAGAACTGGAAGAGTTGATAAATGACGCTAAAGAAAAGTTTAATGAGAACCTGAAAAATCAAGATGAATTTTCGGAACAAGAAGAAGAAATCAAAGAAAAGCAAGAACAAATTCAGGAAATGTTTGAAGAGGTCATAGATGATGAGATGCAAAAGTTGATGGAACAAATCCAGGAACTTATGCAGGAACTTCAAAAAGAAAATGCCCTGGAAATGATGGAGCAGATGGAAATGAGTGACGATTCAATGGAAAAAGAAATGGATCGCTTATTGGAATTATTCAAACAGCTTGAAGTTGAAAAAGAGGTTCAGGAAACTGTTGAAGAATTAAATAAACTGTCGGAAAAACAAGAAAACCTAAGTGAGAAAACTGAAAAACAAGAAAAATCTCAGGATGAATTAAAAAAGGAACAAGAAGAAATCAATGAGAAATTTGATGAGATTCAAGAGAAAATGGAAGAGTTGGAGAAGAAAAATGAAGAATTGAAGTATCCCAAAGACCTGGGTGAAGATAATGAGGAGCAGATGGAAGATATTGAAGAGGATTTAAATAAAAGTGAAGAGCAGTTGGAGAAGAATGAAAACCAAAAAGCATCCAAATCACAAAAAGGGGCGTCTCAAAAAATGAAGAGCATGGCAGGAAATTTGCAGTCAAGTATGGAGTCAGGGGAAATGGAACAAATGGCTGAAGACCTTAAAGCGCTTCGACAATTGCTTGAAAATTTAGTGACACTTTCATTTGACCAGGAATCGTTGATTGCAAATATTTCCAGGACTAATGTTAGCACACCAAGGTATGTGGATTTAGTACAAGAACAATTTAAAATACAGGATGATTTTAAATTAGTGGAAGATAGTTTACAAGCTTTAAGCATGCGTGTTGAACAAATTGAATCTTTTGTTATTGAAAAGGTAACAGAAGTTAAATATAATTTGGAAGAAAGCATTGATCAGTTAGAACAAAGGCAAAAGCCTACAGCGGGACAGAACCAAAGATTCACCATGAAAAATCTCAATGATTTGGCACTGATGTTAAGTGAATCGATGAATAATATGCAGCAGCAAATGGCTGGAATGATGTCTGGAAGTCAGATGTGCAATAAACCCGGTGGTACGGGTCAAGGGAAACCGGGAGATGGTCCGTCAGATAAGATTTCAGAAAAACAAGGGAAGTTAAACGAAGAAATGAAGAAGATGAAAGAGGGAATGCAAAAAGGGGGAAAAGGGGAAGGGAAGGGTTCTGCAAAGGAGTTTGCGCAGGCAGCCGCTAAACAAGCAGCCCTTCGAAAGTCGATGGAGGAAATGATGCGAAAAAGCCAGGAAGAGGGCAAACCTGCACCTGGACTACAAGAAATAATTGACCAAATGGACGAAATTGAAACTGATTTGGTAAATAAACGGTTAGATAATCAGATGCTTCTTAGACAACAGGAGATTTTAACCAGGCTACTTGAAGCCGAAGAAGCGGAACGTCAAAGAGAATACGATAACAAAAGAAAAGCGGAAATCGGTCGTGAGAGACCCAAAACATTGCCTCCATCTTTAGAAGAGTATATTGCTAAAAGAGAGGCTGAAGTAGAAATGTTTAAGTCCAGTTCGCCCGTTTTGAAGCCATATTATAAAACTTTGGTAGAAGAGTATTATAAAGC
>JAHHJO010000454.1:0-3480 GCA_018680275.1 Bacteroidia bacterium | reverse complement strand
ATTCTACAGAAGGTGGCAGATCAGTCAACAGGAGAACAAGGATTATTATAATGCCAAGGCTTAACCAGTTTTATGATCTGCTGAATCCGGATCTGTCAGAAAATTAATAATTGAAATAATGTATTTGATAATAGCCCGTGGATGTTTCATGGGCTATTTTTATATTATAAACAACACATATGAAAATCCTGATTGCTTCGGATAAATTCAAAGGATCCTTGTCTTCACTGGATGTAGGCCAGGCGATTAAAAATGGTGTGAATAGTATTGTGAATTCAGAATGTATAATACACCCGGTGGCTGATGGGGGAGATGGTTCACTTGAAGTTTTGGAAAGTTTCCTTAACCTTGAAAAAGTCCATTGCCAGGCTAATGATCCGCTGGGAAGAATCATTGATTCATTTTATTACTCCAATGACCATACCGCATACGTGGAGCTTGCAATTGCTACAGGTCTTGTCAGGTTAAATGAAAATGAAAGAAACCCGATGCATACAAGTACCTACGGAACCGGCCAGCAGATTCTTGATGCAATCCATACGGGAAACAAGATAATTTACCTTTTCCTGGGAGGATCTTCAACCAATGATTGCGGTACCGGGATAGCCAGTGCATTGGGATATCGCTTCCTCGACAGCGATCGAAACATATTGTCACCTACCGGAATGAATCTGAAAAACATTAGGTACATAGATGATGAAGAATTTAAATATAGGGATATAGAATTTCGTATTGTATGTGATGTCAACAATCCACTTTATGGTGAAAAAGGCGCTGCAAAGGTTTATGCAAAGCAAAAAGGCGCCAGCCAGGATGAAATCAATTGGCTGGATGATGGACTGAGGAATTTCGCACAGCTCATTCGTGACACAAGAAATATAGATATCAATCAAATTGCTGGTGCCGGAGCTGCCGGTGGTATTGGTGCAGGACTGACAGCTTTAATGAATGCTGAAATGATCGGTGGTTTCCAGTTTATGTCTGAACTGACCAATCTTGAAGAAGCCATTAAAACGGCTGACATTGTGATATCAGGAGAAGGAAAAATTGATGAATCCTCATTGCATGGAAAGGTCATCAACGGGATATCTGGACTCTGTAAAAGATATCAGAAACCACTTTATTTATTCTGTGGAGCCAAGGAAATTACAACTCAATCTGAAGCAAATATCGGTGTGGAAAAAGTTTATGCCATCATGGATATTGCAGATACCAGGGATGAAGCTATGTCAAAGAGTAGCCTCCTCTTATCACAGTTGGCATCTGCGTTTGCCAGGGAAGTCCTCTTGCAGTAAACTCATTTTCTTCTTTTAAATGACCCTCCTTTTATTTTCCGTGTCCTTTAATCAATCAAGAGAAAATACGGAGTATATCTCTGCAACATTAAATCCGTTTTGAATGACTTCCATGTATTCCTTGCTTGTTTTATTCAGAAGAGGGTTTGTATGGTTGAGATGTATGAAATATATTTTATTCCTGAGGCTTAATGATTGATCTTTGAATTTTTCGATCGTTTCGATAACAAAAGGATGCGGGATCAGACTAATATCCCTGTACCCGATTTCTGATGCACTGTAAAATGTAGCATCGATAAACGCTAAGTCAACTTTTTTAATTTCCTCAATGATGTCCCTGGACCATTTTCCCCATTTGTCAATGTCTGGTATGAACAAAACTGATTTACCCGGTCCAATGATTTTGTAGCCAACAGTTTCAGAATACTCATCCCGATGTGGAACCAGGAAAGGAATAACTTTGAAATCATCGCTTATTGTAGTCTCCTGGTTATGCAGCAACTTGTTCAGGGCAATATTCTTGTCACTGACCAATTGAGACCATGGCCCGTTATCCTGCAAAAAAGTTTTCATCCCGGGCATAGTATAAACAGGAATTTCTTTACTGTTTTTAGCTTCCTTTCCCAGGTACATCAAGCCCGTGTAATGACCAATATGTGCATGAGTCAAAAATATGGCATCGGGAAGCATATTGGTTTTAAAACCGGACATATCTGATAAACTTGCAAGTTGACTTGTCATATCAGGTGTCGCCTCAAACAAATAAGTCTTCCGGGATTTATCGTCAATAATACCAAGCGAGACAACCTTTCTTTTTTCTTTTTCCTCAATTGATAAATTTATACAGCAATTTTTACTGCAATCAATATGTGGCGAGCCAGCATCCTGGCAGGTGCCAAGAATGACAAGCCTGGTTCCAGGCGTTTCAATTGACTGGCCATTACACAGTAAAAGCGTAAATAGAAAGATTATAACTGACAGGTAATAAGACCTCTTGCGCACTTTGTGATCATTTAACTCCTAATATAACAAGGATTAAATTATAGATTCCAAAAGTCTCTTAACCTGGCTGTCGCCATAACCGTAAATTGACTCTGTTTTGTGGAAAGATCTGAATATGGAAGCAAAATCATCTTTGCCATATTTATCGATTAATTGTCTCAATGATTTCTCAGGTCTTCCCATTTTCTCATCTGTTGAACGTTTACCTTTATCTGCCAGGATTGCAGGTTCTAAAAAAGTATAGGATGTTCCCAGATCATGTGCAATCTTGATCATCTTGTCATGTTCTTCTTCCTGGTAGAGTGACCATAATTTTTGTAATGACTCAAATTCAGAAGAAGTGATCAGGTATCTTGAATTAAATGCTTCAATAAGACCATTCCTTCCCAGACCGGAAAACCCAAGCTCCAATGATGTTCCTGGTCTGACAAGATAAAGTCTGTCACTCAATTTATAATATTCCAATATTTTCAATACAAACCACATATTGGCCTGGCAAAAAAGATCGTCTTCAAACCACAGGTTTATTTCATGATCCTCTTTTGGATTAAGGCGGTAGATCTTTTCAAATTCCTTTTCTGTCTTGTGTCTGTATTCTTCACTACTGACACCAATAGTTTTAAAGAATTGTTTACGCGAATCAAAAATATCTTCAATTGATTGACCTTTTACCGGACCTTCAATCATACATTCCCTGGCAACAATTAGTGTTCCGCCAATTGAATCAGGAAATTGGTGTTTCAGGGCATCACCATTAAGGATATGGACTTGCTGCATGCATTAAATTCTGTTCTAAAATAAACAAACCCGTGAAGTCTGTATGACCCACGGGTTTGATAACATATTTTATATGGTATTAATTCATCACCGAGAATTTCTTTACCAATCTTTCATTGTTACTTATAATCTGTAAAATGTAGATTCCGGAATTCAATTCTCTGATATCAATCCTGTTTGTATTCAATCCCCTGTCAACATTGATCGACTCCTTTTTCAAAAGCTGACCGTTCGGATTCAAAATATTGATCACAGCACCAGCAGATTCAGAAGAGATAACATCAATGTTCAACACCTGGCTTACAGGATTTGGATATAGTTTTATTGATTCAAGGACCGGCTCATAAGTTTGGACCGTATTTACCTCTAACAACTCTGTTTCATCTTCCTGTTTGGTAGCATTGCT
>JAHHJO010000278.1:0-4746 GCA_018680275.1 Bacteroidia bacterium | reverse complement strand
TCTTTATTCAATAATTCCATCACTGCTTTACGCTTGTTCTTATCCGTAAATCCCATAACAGTCGGACCCCATGCCAATTCTCCCGCTCCTGTATTGAGTTGGAAAAGTCTTAATAATGGTCCCTGGTTTGCCAGAAGATCAGGTGTTTTTTCGATCACCTGGAAAGTAGAATCACCTGTCAGGTTACCTATAGAGTCAATTTCTGGTGACCAGATCGTATCAAATTCGATTGGTGCTTCTTCCAGTACATCATTCCCTTGTTCCAGGTTCTTTAATCGCTGATCAGCCTGTGAAAAAGCATTGCCTACGCCAGGGTCTGTATTCCTGTAAGTATCCCAAAATTCCAGAGCGGCACTGGCCTGCAAGAAATTTCTTGCCCTTTCGAAGTTTTCAATACCCGGCATTTCTACCAGGATAATATCCCTTTCACCATCAAGTGATACATTTGGCTGGGTCACACCCAGTTTGTCAATCCTTTGTTTCAACCTGTTAAATGTAAGGTTCACTGTCTCACTGGCTTTCTGACGAAGAATTCGTGCCACTTCTCCATCACCAGACTGTATATTGATCACATCTTTCATCGATGCATCTCTCATGAAAATACTGGCCAGGCTTTTTCTTTCAGGAATCTTGGCATACTCCTGTGCAAAAAGACTCACAAAATCAGATTGTGAATTCAGTTGTGCTTTCTCGGCATTATCCAATGCCGTTCTGAATGCAGGATCCTTACTGTTACGTGACAACCTGATCAATAATTCCTTCAAATCCACCTGTAGTACGGAACTCATTCCTCCTTTCAGGTCAAGTCCTAATGCCAATTGCCTAGACTTCAGGTCTTCATAGGTAAAAGATCCTAACAGAGGAATCGATAAAATATCTTCACTTGAAATTGAATCCAGGTAATCGATACGTGCTTGTTTGTAGGCATCGTAGCGATCCAGATCCGGATTGCTGTCAACAAATTGTTCGGCATATGAGACCGCATCCTTTTCTGCTTTCCTTGTCGGAAAGAGGTAAAAAATCTGTAATAAACTGACGAGGATCAGTAGTACAAGAAATACTTTGATTAAACCTTTAGCTTGCATGTTATATTCTTTAAATTTTTGGTTCTTCGAAAAACGCCGCAAATATACATTTATTGAATATTCCGGTGCTTTTTTGAAGAAAGTAAATGTATTGTAAGATACGTATGGGAAAGTCTGTGGGTCATACGCTAACCCAGCTGGCTAGGCCAGAAATCCTTCATCATCGAGATGACTCTGGAAACAAAGATGTTTGAGCAATTCAGCATCGATTCTGGGACGATTTACATCCAATAACTGGATATCAGAATGTACAATATCAAGCAAATACTTCCTGATCATCAATCCTGCACCATCAAGTTCAGGATCTTTGTCAAAATCAAGTTGTATCGCTGTCCCCTGTGTCCCTGAAATCACGCCGTTCAGCGAAATATCAGCACTCATACTATCTTCATCAACTTGCTGGGCTTCAATGGTATCAAAGCCGTTCACATTGAAGAAAAGGAATAATATGAGATAGAAATATTTCATTGGTGCGGCAAATATATGGAAAATTAATTTTGGATGAGATGATGCCTACTCTAAATCACACCTAAGTATTCATATATGGCCTCCAAGGTTTACAGCTTGGTTATAGTACCACTTTTAAAGTAGGGTTTATCCTGATGTTCGTATTCAATAAAATAAAAATAGATACCTGCGGAAAGGTAACTGCCATTAAATGAATTACGCCACCAATCCTGAAATTCATCTATCCTGAATTTTTCTTTTGAGTAAAGCAATTTTCCAGAAGGATCATAAATTATAAAGTGATTAATCAATGGGTCACTATGTAAATCAAACCCAATTACAAGTTTTTGATTTATAACCGTATTTCCATTATTTAATATAACAGAAGGTACATCTATCGCTTCGGTTGCCACATTTAAGTGTGGCTGTTGTAAACCCTCGGTAATGTAAACATTATCTTTTTCCAGCGTTGCAATTATAGCTTCTCCACCAGAATAGGAAATTGATTGAGTACTATTGAAACTTGATCCGGCAAATGGTGTAATCAATGACTGCGCCTGATTCGAAGTCATGAAGAAAAAACCCAGTCCAATAAGAATTATCTTTTTCATATCAATGCTTAAGGTTTGATAATTTACTTCCCTCTAATTACCTGGTATGATAATTCAGACTTTCTGGTTGCTTTCACTTCCCAGTCAAAACTAAATGTTGAAACTCCATTCATTAATTCCTTTACCCTTATACCTTCCTTGTTTTTTTCAACAACAGCAAGGCCGTAGGTGTTTGCTGAATGTGGTGTAAGTGAAACGGTCATTGTGTTACCTGCTAATAACTTCTTAAAGTGATCAGAAAATTGAATATACCTTTCACCATTGATAAGTTGGCCTGTTCCTCTTTCAAAGATCGCTTGTTCTGGTCCACTAATTGCAGCATATACAATTGACTTACTTGAATCGTCTGGATCATCCTCTTTGTAAGAATTTAGCTCCAAGGTAGATTGTGCCCCATTTTCATCGGTATAAACCAGTATTCCATTTGAAATTTCAACCAGGGAAGTGACAGTTTCACAATTATCAACAACATGGCATAAATCAAGATTAGTGGTTACCCTATCTTCGTCAATATAGTCAATAGACGTCCTATTGTTATTTAATCGAATGGAAGTCGTTGTTTCTTCATAAAAAGTTTGAGTGCCACTTTCTGCAGTGTAAGTGAATGATCCGTCACCATGATTCTCAAGAGTTGATACTGTTTCTGAGATACCTCCGGTTGGATTCACTAAACCAAGGCTTATAACATTCAATTCTCCATTTTCATCAATATATTCCAGACGGTTGTTATCGGAATCATATGACAATGCCGTCAAAGTTTCTCCACCATTTGCGCCATCAAATTTGATCTCCTTAGTATTGCCATTCTCATCGATATAACTAAGTTGTTTTGTGCCACTGTTATAAGTGATAGAAGTGACGGTTTCACAATTATCTACTACATTACACAGGTTCAGATTGGTCGTTACGCCATTTTCATCCTTATAGTCTATGGAAGTGCCATCCACACTTAATGCGATGGATGTTGTTGTTTCAGCATCCAATAATGAACTGAGGTCAATTTCATTTCCTTCTGAAATAGATAAATGTGTTCCATTTAATGAAATTGTTTGTATCTCATTGGTTATATCACTGTCTTCATCTTCAGTTTCATCGATTACACTTTTATATGAAAGAAATGCATAGGGAACTGAATTTAGTTTAGAGACATTTATCAGTTCTTGTCCGCCATCAATTATTATCATGGTTTCAATAAAGTAATCTGATTGAGCCCATTCAACATTTTTCAGATTATCCTGACCCTCGCCATCTCCAATGACTATGAAATATATCCCAAATGTATTGGTCCGCGTATAATGTTTTTCAGAAAATACGATTGCTCCACCTGGATCTCCTTTTAAGATATTGATTGTTGCTTCAATTTCAGCATTTTGTAAAGGCACCCCATCTGCATCACGTGCCATCGCTTGATAATTGATATTAAAAGGAACAGATTGTGCTATTGTGTTTAATGCTATCAAACAGCAAAAAACGACGAAGAAATTCTTCATTACTATTTGTTTTTCGAATTTTAAAAGGACTGTAATTTTGAATACAGCTTAAGGTGAGATTTTAAAGGTCGTCTTGGATTCAATCTAAGTTTTTCTTTTTCTATGCATAAATGCTGCCGTATATGTTGAACTGTCAAGTACCTTACAAAATTTAAGTCGAAATTATAGTTAGAGTTAATACTAATATTAGACTGATACTCATCCTGGTTTTTTGCTTCAACTTCACAAGTTCCTGTGTAATACATTCCCAAAATCTCGACTCATTCATAAGTTCATCTAAAAAAGATGACTTATGATGAATTTTTGCGTCTCAATGACAGTTACTTCTTTGTAACATTGTATTTAATCACTAAAAAACATAAAAAGAACATGGGATTATTTTCTTTTCTAAAAACAGCCGGCCTCGGCGCCCTGAAAAAATCAGCTAAAAAGAACGAAGATAAAATGAAGACTGCAGAAGTTGCAAGAGAGCGCCAGGAAGGATTGATGGAAGGCATCTTGCAAGGCGCAGGATTAAATGTTGAAAACATTGATGTTGAGATCAGCGATGATGTCGTCACGATCTACGGTGAAGCTGCTTCACAGGCTGACCGTGAAAAAGCCATTTTGATTCTGGGTAACCTGGAAGGTGTCGCTACAATCGATGACAGAATTTCAGTCGTTGAACCGGAGCCAGAAGCACAGATGTATGAAGTCAAAAGCGGAGATTCATTATCCAAGATTGCCAAAGCTTATTATGGTGATCCAATGAAATACAAGGAAATCTTCGAAGCCAATCAACCGATGCTCAAAGATCCGAACCTGATTTATCCTGGGCAGATGTTGAGGATACCGGCACTTTAAGAATCTAGTATTTAGACTCTAGATGCTAGACATAAGAAAAAAGGGCGATCCTGTTGGGAGGCGCTCTTTTTTTAATGATTTAATGTTACAATGCCTCAATGCTACAATGAGTCTACTCGGTCTACTCCTACAAAAGGTTTTCATTTTTAATCGAGGTAGCTTCAGCGCCATGCTCTTGCCGTATCGGCTACGCAAAGGAGTAGTAGTCAGAAAGAGATTATTAAATAAGCCCTGGTCATCATCTTTATTTTACCCCTAAATCCCCTGAAG
>JAHHJO010000125.1:0-2517 GCA_018680275.1 Bacteroidia bacterium | reverse complement strand
CGGGAATGACCTTTGATCCATTGCCCGCGTCTAATGTCCAGTTTGGAAATTTAGTCAGTTCCTCAAAAACCGGAACTGTGACATCAGAAGTCGTTGTCACCGTCTGAACACCTTTGGCAATCCAGGTATTAATAACTGCATTGATTTCCGGAGTTCTGAATGTAGCCGGAACTATAAATGGTCCGCCTTTGAAATCCTGCCCGTTGTAGCTGAAATCAACATCATCAAAGCCTGTATTCTTATCTGACATTTTATTCTGATCAATGACCCAGAGGACTGTCACACCGTAACTGTTTATGAGTTCAAAGATCAACCCATAGGGTTTCAAACCGTTGGCTATGGTTTGAGGGACGACGCCCATATCAATGATCAATGATCCTGCAGGAACGACGGTCGGTGCCGCAGGTTGAAATGCAGGAGGAGCATATAATGTCTCCTTTTTTTCTTTTGAAAGGGTGGTTTCATGTTCAATTAAAATTGTCGATTTATAGTCCAGATCCGGAAAAAATGTCTGAAATATAAACAAGACAAATGTCAAGCTTGACCAGGATGTAAGTTTTCCCATTGTAAAATTGTTGTGTAAGTTTCGTTAGCTTATACGCTTAAAAATATTCGTATAAGGCTCTACATCAGTCGACGTGATTCCTCACATTAGGTAGGTTGAAATACATATTCTTATCCCGCATATCGCAGAACAAGAATGTTAGAGTAAAATCAGATTTGGGAATCTTTGTGTTTTGGTTATTGATGGATATTCAAGAATATCTCACCAGATTAACTCCATTAAATCGCTTTATGGAATAACCTCTAGATGAAAGGGAAATGAAAGGAACTTAACACCCATAACCCTGGTTTACCTACGAGATTGGTTCAAATATATATATATATTATAAATATTTGTAATGTGTTTTTGTTTTTTTTTCCAGCAATGCTTAAAAATTGCCGTTTGGGGTGCTTAAATGCAAAAAGAGACCCGGGAACTACCTCGGATCTCTTCAATTTTAGTGCTAACGAATAATCTTAGTCCAGCAATACCATTTTATAGTCTGCAGTTGCATTTGATGTGATCAAGCGCACATATACAACTCCTGAAGTATTGAGGTTTTCTCTTTCAACCTTATAGGTCTGTATTCCCGGAAGTGATTTCATATTATCTGTGTAAATCAATCTTCCGTTTACATCATAAAATTGCCATTCAACAATTTCTGTACCTGTTGTCCTGAATTCAATTTCGGTAGACTCAACCCACGGGTTTGGCCTGGCCGAAATAATCTGTACATTATGAGGTCCTTTGTTTTCGAGATGCAGCCCCATTATATTATTTGTTCCTTCGTATGATTCTGATGCTATGACAGAAGACGTAAAGCTTATTAGATCAGTACTGTTCAACGTCCTGTTTGTCCTTACTACAAACTCAAACAATACTTCGTCCTCATCAATTATCTGTGGTTCCTTATTATGAAAACTGGTCGTTATCCATCCAGAATCTTTATGTGCCAAATTGAAATTCAGATCGACATCAATATCCAACGCCCCTGGTCTTACATCCAGAATCTCAACATCATCTGAGTCGAATTCTATTGTGCCTTGCCATCCACTGATGTTATTATAATTTTGACTGCTGACCTGGATTATTGAAACTTCATTTTCAGCAATCATCTGTGGTTGTATATTGAATATCAACTGCTGCCCGCTATTTCTACTCTGGATGTCATCGTCTTTGAATTCCGAATGTGCAATCACACTTCCGTTCACATCTCCAGTCTTGATTCCAATGAAATCAATATCCATATCAGATGATAGTTGATTGATAATATAGGTTTCAGGAATAACTCCTAACCATGGATCCTGGCTGTCAATAAAATGATGTGCAGCATCCACAAACCTCCAACTCGTATTATTCGGGAATTCATCGTAAACACCCAGGATCATTTTCCTGAGTTCGATCATATCAATCGTACTGACCTCATCATTATGATTAACATCGGCAGCAATCAGTTTATAAGGACTATCCAGCCTGTCATAACCAAGTACATGTCTTTGGATCATGATCAGATCCAGTGTGCTGATACCATTCAAAGGATCTGTATTTTTTGCTAGTTCGAGTGTATATGATCCACCCAATGGCATATTATCAAAAGCATATACCCCATCAGATCCTGTCATATCCTCCAGGTCCTGTACACCCAGCTGAACCATGACACCTTCGACTTCCTCATACTTCTCTGTATAAACTTGTCCTGATATATCTACAAGATTACTGTTTTGAGAGCAGATATTTACGGTATTGATATCCTGTATATCAACCATTACAGCGCAAAAATCCTGGGCCCCTGTGATTCTATCTGTTACCCATAGCTCAATACTATTCAAGCCCAGATCATCACAATCGAAGATGAGTGTTTTGATCAGTGTATCTGAACTCAAACTGAGCGTTATCGGGTTATTACAAGTATGAAAACTTCCACCATCAAAGAAACTGGCATTTAAAGCTATAGTCTCGCTATCATCAATATT
>JAHHJO010000014.1:0-3464 GCA_018680275.1 Bacteroidia bacterium | reverse complement strand
CCGTTTTGTACAGTTCCGTTCAGTCCGGCTGAAACAGCTTTTTTATAAACAAAAGGACGAAAACCTACCCCTTGTACAATTCCTTTGATATGAATGTGATATGTTTTAGAATTATTCAGTGCTCTCGTTAATCTGAGATATAAGAGTACGAACTTTTTTAATTAATTCAGGAATCGAAGCTTCTACTTCAGCTGACAATTCCATTGTCATAGGTTTAATTTCAGGAATGCTGATTGTAAAGAGGTATAGTTCCGGAACCCGACCAAGCAGATAAAGCGATTCGATCATATCTTTCAATCCAAAATCATGAGCTGACAAAGCCTTTGGGAAATCAGAAGCAAACTTTGGTTTTATTAGTGATATGGTTCCATCTGCTTTTCCGTCCATAGTGGCATCAATAAAAATGACATGATCGTAACTGTCGAAATAATTCATCAGCATAAAGCCGCCGACACCTCCGTCGAGTATATCTGCCTTATCAAATGAAAGTTTTTTGTTTACAAGTTCATGAATAAAATGAACACCGATCCCTTCGTCACCCATCAGGTAATTACCGATTCCCAGAACCAAAATGTTTTTACCATCTTCTTTACCTGCAGGCTGATTAATACGCTGACTTAGATTTTGTTCGATTGATCTCATTAGACATCAGCTTGCGAAGATTCTTTTAATTCTTTGGTTTCTGAACCAAGAGGAGATACATCTTCAATTTCAACTGTTAATTCTTCAATGTCTTCAGGTTCAAGATGTTTCAGATTAAATCTTTCCTTTCTTACAAATTTATAACCTCCGAACATGGCAGATGCTTCACCTCTTCCTTCAAGCCAGTCATGGTAAACAACAAGATAGACATGGATCAGGGTAAATAATACAATCAACCATGTTATTGCATGGTGTATAGATCTGACCATGAATTCTTCACCAAATATTCCTGTAACAAATCCAAACATTTTAGGAAAAAACCAACTGGCATTTGGCGCGTATAATGCAAATCCTGTAAAGACCTGAACAATACATAATGCAAATAATGCCAGGTAAGAAATTGCTGCCAAAGGATTGTGTCCTACAGCGATAAAGCTCAAGTCTTCTTTTTCTTCACTTTGCAGGAAAACATCAACCTTGAATACATGTTTGATCTTTTCGATTGATTTTTTACTCCATGGAAAGAATACTCTCCAATTGGCAAATCTATTACCCTTGAATGCCCAGTAGAATCGAACAATCAGGTTTAAAGTAAAAATGTATGCTGTCAGAAAATGGATAAACCGTACTGTACCAAACCAATAAGAATAGCTGGCCTCTGAACCAGACATAATTGCAGGAGGATTCCCGATTATTATTCCTGTACCAATCAGAACAACAATGCTAAGTACAGTTATCCAATGTGTAAACCTGATGGGCAGTTCCCATACATAAACACGTTTAAATTCAGGAGTCGAAAGCATAATGTTTCGTTTTGAATATTAATAATATCATCTGACACAGGCAGACAGGTTACTTACCCTTGAAAGGTGTTTACCATGTTCATCATAAAGGTGCACAGAGCAGGCCAGGCATGGATCAAAAGAATGTATGGTCCGGATGATTTCCAGCGGTAATTCACTGTCTGCTACCGGTGTGCCAATCAGCGTAGATTCATATGCTGATCGTTTGCCTTCAGGATCCCGAGGAGAACCATTCCAGGTTGTTGGTACGACCTGCTGATAATTTGCAGTCTTACCATCCTTGATGACAATCCAGTGGCCCAATGATCCTCTTGGGGCTTCCATATATCCAACCCCTTTGGCTTCAGCAGGCCATGAAGCTGGTTCCCATCTATCCATATTAGCCATCCGGGTATCTCCGTTTTTGATATTGTCCAGTAATTGCTCATAGAATTCCATTCCCCATCGTGCCGTCAATACTGCATCGATTCCTCTTGCCGCGGTGCGACCGAGTGTCGAGAACAATGCATCTACAGGTACATCAAGGTGCTTCAGAACAGCATTAACTTCTTCCTGGATTTCTTTGTTGCCTCTTCCATAACCAACCAATAATCTTGATAATGGACCGACCTCCATTGGCTCACCCTTCCATCTTGGTGTCTTTATAAAACTATATTTCTGATTGACATCCAGGTGCTCGTACGGTGGTTTAGGTCCTGTATAGTTAATGTCAGTTTCACCATCCCATGGGTGAAGAGATTCTCCATCGCCTCCCGCATAATCATACCAGGAGTTGTTGATGAATTCTCTTATCTCTTCATTATCCCTGTGGTTTACATCGTGCACTTTGGAAAGGTCCCTGTTCATTATAACTCCTGGAGGGAATTTGTATCCCTCAGGGTTGTTATATCCCATTGTAGGAAAGTCGCCATATGACATATAGTTTCCAAAGCCAGCTCCAATGCTTCCCCAATCTTTATAAAACGATGCGATGGCCAGCAGATCAGGAATGTAGACCTGCTCTACAAATCTCTTACCTTCTTCCATCAGCTTACCAACATAAGCAAGCCGTTCTGCATTCAGACCTCCCGGGTCTTCAGTGTTAATTGCACAAGCCATTCCACCAACGAGGTAATTTGGATGTGGGTTCTTACCTCCAAATATGGTGTGTACCTTCACCATTTCTTTTTGCCACTCTAAAGCCTCAAGATAATGGGCCACAGCCATCAGGTTGGCCTCTGGCGGCAACTTCATTTGTGGGTGCCCCCAATAGCCATTCGCAAAAATGCCTAGTTGTCCGCTTTCAACGAAAGTTGTAATTCTTTTTTTCAAATCAGAAAAGTAGCCCGGCGAACTTTTAGGCCAGTGAGAAATACTTTGTGCCAGTTGTGAAGTCGCAACAGGATCTGCTTTTAATGCATTAACAACGTCTACCCAATCCAAGGCATGAAGATGATAAAAGTGCACAACATGATCATGCATATACAATGCTGATGCCATGATGTTTCTTACCATTTCGGCATTAGGTGGAATTTCAATTTCCAGCGCATCTTCTACTGCCCTGACTGATGCAAGGGCATGCACTGTGGTACAAACCCCACATGTACGCTGAACAAAAGCCCAAACATCCCTGGGGTCCCGACCCTGCACAATTTTTTCTATACCTCTGACCATGGTTGATGAACTCCAGGCATCACTGATGACGCCATCTTTTATTTCCGCTTCGATTCGAAGGTGACCTTCAATTCTGGTAACGGGATCAACGACTATTCTTTCTGCCATTTTCTTAGGTTTATTTTTTTTTATTGGGTTTCAAATTATTTTTCAAGACGTTCTTCATTCGAAATTCCTCTTTCAACTCTCTTCTTAACCTGCCTTTTTTTGGAAAGGTTGGCTGCAACAGCATGAACAGCTATTCCAGCACCTACTGCGCCTGTAGCCACCATTCCGACCTTATCGGCATTTGATTCAATGCCAAATCCCGGAAATTTTGTGATTCTTTCGTAGAATGGACCATTGTCCCAGAAGTTATTTTCACTC
>JAHHJO010000092.1:0-3859 GCA_018680275.1 Bacteroidia bacterium | reverse complement strand
TACAGATTTCTTGGATAATACATCCAACCATCTCCATTTTCAGATATCCATTCAAGAGATTGCTGACTGTTCCCGGTGATCAACATGGGTATTTTATGACTTACGGCTTTAGGTAAAATATCAGTCTGTCCATCCAACGTACCATATATGTTGTCTTCCAGGTAAGGGAAAGATTCCTGTGATTTTCGTATATATTCAAAAGAATGACGGAATAATTTTCCTCGATTTTTATAATCCGTATTCGTTGCAGGGTATTCTTCCTGTCGGTCACCTGATGCCACACCCAAGATTAACCTTCCATCTGAGAGTTGATCAATTGTTGCAGCTGATTTTGCTACATGGACAGGATGGTGCAAGGGTAGGGCGATACTTGCAATACCGAGACCGATCTTCGAAGTTTTTCCAACCAGGTAACCCAGGTAGGTAAACGGATCATAAGTTTGTCCTGCATCCCCGAAAGATGGGACATAAAAAGGGACATCCCTTATCCATAAAGCTTTGAATCCCATTAATTCAATGAGTATTACTCTTTCCAGGTGCTGCCGCATAGAAGGTACTGGATGCCCGGCATAATTCTCGATCGGTACAACTACTCCTATGCTTAATTCATTTGCAGTGAATACCCTGTTAAAAGCTTTATTTATTTTTTCAAAGTTTTTCATGGTTTACGCTAAAAGTAAATCAATTATGTAATTGTAGATTACATATCTACAACGACCTTTCCGACGGTTCTTCCTGATTCAAGATGCTTATGTGCATTAGCAATATTTTCAAAGGAAAATCTTTCTGAGATATGAGCTTTTACTATGCCATTATCCAGGAGATTTGAGATTGTTTCCATGTCTTCGGAATCAGACTGAACCATATGGAAGATTAGTTCAACACCACGTTCGGTTGCGAGATCTTTTATTTCTTCTGAAAACTCCGGTGTAGGTATGGAAACGATAGTGCCACCTTTTTTGACCACTTTAACAGAGTTGAGAAGAATATCTCCATTGAACATATCGAAAACAAAATCCATATCACTTAGAATATCCTGAAATGCCTGCGCACGGTAATCAATATGTTCATCAGCACCCAGTGACATGATGAAATCCTTGTTTTTTGCCGAGCTGGTGCTTATGACAAAGGCACCCAGATGTTTGGCTATCTGGATTGCAAAATGACCCACTCCTCCAGAACCGGCATGTATAAGGACTCTGTCTCCTTTTTTAACCTTATCCTTCAATACCTGCAAAGCTGTCAGGGCTGCCAGTGTACTGGCTGCGGCCTCTCCAAAAGAAATATCTCCCGGGATCCTGGCCAGGTGATCAACCGGAGCTTTTACGTATTCTGCATATGCATCCCCGGCACCCGGAAAGTTCACCATTCCAAATACTTTGTCGCCAATTGAAAATTGTTTCACCTGGCTTCCTGTTTCAGAAACTATACCTGCAATATCCCAACCAAGGATGGCAGGCCTTTGAGAACCGTAGATCATTGTAAGAAGTTCTTCATTGCCTCTTACTTTATAATCGACCGGGTTTATGCTAAGTGCTTTTATTTCTACCAGAACTTCGTTTTCCTGAATTTCTGGTTTCTTAATTTCCTGAATGCTGAAGTTTTCTACACTTCCTGTCTGTTTTAAGATTGCTGCTTTCATTGATACTATATTATTTATAGTTGCAAACATAAGTATAGCAATATATCTTTGCAATAACGGTCAAAAAGGATAGTATAAGATTTTTAAAAAGACTCAGATGTATAAAGTCAACGGAAAGGATTACCCATGTTGTACAAGTGTAACAATGGGTATTATAGGTGGTAAGTGGAAAACGGTAATTCTATATCATTTAATGGATGAAGGGCCATTGAGGTATAATGAATTGAGAAAAAAAATGGAAGGTGTGACAGAACGTACCTTAAGTCTGCAATTAAAAGAATTGCAGCATGATGGTATTGTGAAACGTAAAGTCTATACTTCCAAGCCTCCTTTAAAAGTTGAATATTCACTGACCAGTTTTGGAGAAACACTGGTTCCATTATTACAGACAATTGCTGACTGGGGAGATTATGTCATTGAAAATTATGGCAAGTAAATTATAAGTTATAAAATTTCAAATTGACCTACTTGACCGTCTTTAATTTAACTTATCCCTGAAAAAATCTATAGTCCTTTGCCAGGCTAGTTTGGCTGATGCTTCATCATATCTTGGTGTGGTATCATTATGGAAACCATGATTAACACCAGGATAAATGTAAGCAGCATATTCCTTATTAAGTTCTTTAAGCCTTTCTTCATAGTCTGGCCAGCCTTTATTGACTCTTTCATCATTTTCAGCAAATTGCAGTAGGAGAGGAGCATTTATTTTCTCAACTTCTGCTGAATCAGGTTGGCCTCCATAAAAGGGAACAGCTGCGCCCAGGTCTGGAATTCTTACTGCCATCATATTTGAGATCCAGCCTCCAAAGCAGAAGCCTACTATGCCAATCCTTCCATTGCATTCAGGATGATCTTTTAGGAAATTGTAAGCGGCTATGAAATCTTCAAGCATTTCATTTTTGTCTCTTTGGCGTTGCAATGTTCTCCCGTCATCATCATTTCCCGGGTATCCTCCAAGTGGCGTCAAAGCATCCGGGGCAAGGGAAATGAATCCTTCCAAAGCCGCTCGTCGGCCAACATCCTTGATATGTGGGTTCAAGCCCCTGTTTTCGTGTACGACTATAATACCTGGTATCTTTTCTGTGGCACCAACTGGTCTGGAAAGCAAGCCATTGATTTTCCCTCCACCATTCGGGGAATCATAAGTGATCATTTCAGAATTGAGCCTGGGGTCATCATTCTGAACCTGGATCTTGTTTTTATAATCCGGCATTAAGTATTCCAGTAGCGTTGGAACAGTTAATCCCCCGATTGCAAAAAAAGATAATTTATCTATAAATGATCTTCTGTCAATTCGATTATGCGCATAATCGTCGTAGAGTTTGAATACCTTGGGATCAAGGTTTTTCTTATTAATTTTTTTCATCTATTTGTCTGTTAATACAACACGGGAAATGGTGCGATTACATATATTATTAAAATAGCCACCTTGAGGTGACTAACAAAAATCTGAATATAATAAAACTAGTCTGTCTTTGGGTTATGAATAAATGAATTCTTGATGAAGACGCCAAATCACAGGTATTTAAAGTGCAAATACGATGAACCTCATTTTGAGTTTGATGTTTAATAAGTTCAAAGATTTAATCTATGCGTAAAACTGAAAATAAACCAGACTTGATCAAAAAGCTGATTGCCTTATTTGTCATTATTCTGATACTCATACTATATACCGGTTTTTTCCCGACGTTTACAATTGTTGTAGTTTCAACTGTGTTTGGTACTTTGCTTATCGCATATCAAACAGTTATGATACTAAAGGATAAGGCATGACAAACTCAGATTTCCCTAATGGCTAAAAGAGAATAATTGATCGGATGTTATATGTCTCATCTTAATACAAAATCGATTTATAATATTGTCTTGAATTATGCTCTTCGTTTTTGTCGTATTTAAATCCTAATTCCAGTGATACTTTACTCGAATAGTCAGAAAAGATATCCATCATGATTATCATACTTTCTTCGATTTCCTGAACTTCGTAAGCAGGGTAAGTCTTAATGATTTTTCTGTATTCTTCATCCGCCAGGTATTGCTTTCTGAATTTGCCTCCTTTCCCTGAGGTCACTGAAAATTTTGTTCCAGTCCCGATACAGATATCAATCATCTGATTAAACATGTTCCTGAGGGGATTTTCCATGATTTCTTTCGCATGCATGATTTCACCACGTACAATAGCTTTTGCCACATATGGACAAAGCCACCAGAATTCATTGC
>JAHHJO010000319.1:0-2450 GCA_018680275.1 Bacteroidia bacterium | reverse complement strand
ACTTTCAAGTCACTGGAAGGAGATCTCGATCAGATTACCAAAATTGAAATGATCAACCAAAGTCCCATTGGTAAGTCAAGCAGATCCAATCCGGCAACTTATGTAAAAGCATACGATGCCATACGGTCGCTTTTTGCTTCCCAACAAGCTTCGAAAATAAAAGGCTTTCAAACCAAACACTTTTCATTCAATGTGGAAGGGGGGCGTTGTGAAAATTGTAAAGGTGAGGGTGAGATTACAGTAGAAATGCAATTCCTCGCTGATGTAAAATTAACCTGTGAGGATTGTGGCGGCAAACGATTTAAACAGGAGGTCCTTGAGGTGGAGTACAAAGGAAAAAATATTTATGATATCCTAAACCTCAGCGTTGAAGAGGCTTTGGAATTCTTTTATGACAAGCGAGATATTCTCAACAAGCTGCGTCCTCTTGATGACGTGGGTCTGGGTTATGTGAAATTAGGGCAAAGCTCAAATACTTTATCTGGTGGCGAAGCACAAAGGGTCAAGCTTGCATTTTACTTGTCAAAGGAAAATAGCAATGAACGCATCTTTTTCATATTTGATGAGCCAACCACAGGACTCCACTTTCATGACATTAATAAACTGATGGATGCATTGAACGCGTTGGTTGAAATCGGACATACGGTCATTATTGTAGAACACAACATGGAAGTCATCAAATCTGCAGACTGGGTCATCGATCTAGGCCCGGATGGTGGTAAGGGTGGAGGAGAACTGCTATTTCAAGGGAGGCCTGAAGAGCTCGTAAAAGTTAAGAGGTCTCACACTGCTAAATATTTAAAAGCAAAGCTGAATGAATAATAGAGTTATCAAGTTTAGTCTGCCTGCATTTGTGCTGCTGTTGTTATTCTCATCATGTCAGAGAAATTATATACCTCATCAACACGTCCTTCCGCAGCCAGAAGATACCAATGACAAACCTGTAAGTTTCCAAGATAAAAAGACCTACACTTTAAATGAAGTCTCGGTTTCAAATGAATTTGACGGTGCCAGATTAAACGGTTTTGAATTGATCAATGACTCCATATACCGTGTTATAATTTCCCCCGAAAACACACCTATTAATGCAAGCAGTTATTTTGCTTTTAAGCTTTGGTCTCCAAGAATTCAGAATATTGAATTAGAGATATTTTACACCGAACACATACATAGGTACTGGCCTAAATTGAGCTATGACGATGAATCATGGTTTCCAATTGATAGTACACAGTTTGATACGTTGAAGGCTGGCAATATAGCCACACTGCAGCTTGAGATAGGCCCTGATACATTAACCGTTGCGGGACAGGAACTCATGACCTCTTCAGATAACTATGCATGGATGTCTAGCCTGGAAAAAACATATCCCGAATGGATACATGTTAACGAAGTCGGGCAATCGAGGGAGGATCGTCCCATCTATTGTATGGATATTTATGATCAGAATTTTCAAGATAAGCCTGCGCTTGTGATTTTTTCCAGACTGCATCCGCCGGAAGTTACTGGGTATATCGCTATGCAGTCTTTTGTAGAAACTTTAATGGACAGCAGCATATTAAGTGCATCATTCAGAAGTAAATATCGTATTCTGGTTTACCCAATGATCAATCCCGACGGGGTCGATTTAGGTCATTGGCGTCATAACACTGGAGGTGTAGATTTAAACAGAGACTGGTCCCACTATCGACAAAAAGAAATCAAGGCTGTGGCATATCATTTGACACAAACTGTTGGTCAATCAAACAATGATGTAGTTCTTGGGCTTGACTTTCATTCTACGCAAGAGGATTTGTACTATAGCTTTACGGATAACAGACGCTCTAAAATTTACAACTTTAAAGATTTATGGATGCAGGGTATTGATGAAAGCTTTGAATCTTATTCACCAGATGATCAGCCTTATGATTTAAATCAACCTATAACAAAGGCATGGTTCCTGCTGGAGTTTAATGCAGAATCTATAACCTATGAAGTAGGAGATGAAACACCGAGATCTTTCGTTCGTGAAAAAGCTAGGGTTGCTGCAAAAGAAATGATGAAACTTCTGGTGTTGAGATAATCGATATCTTTAATCCTGAATTTTTTGCTATGTCAGATAATCCAAAAGAAATGTATTCCGGACTGCCACCATTTACACGTGGCCCTTATGCTTCTATGTATACAGGCCGTCCTTGGACCATAAGACAGTATGCCGGATTCAGCACCGCAGAAGAAAGCAATGCATTCTATAGGAGAAATTTAGCAGCTGGGCAGAAGGGTCTATCGGTTGCTTTTGATTTGGCTACGCATCGTGGCTACGATTCTGATAATCCTCGCGTAAAAGGAGATGTTGGTATGGCCGGTGTAGCCATTGATACAGTCGAAGATATGAAACAACTCTTCGATGGCATTCCTCTGGATAAGATGTCCGTGTCCATGACCATGAACGGTGCAGTCATCCCCAAAATGGC
>JAHHJO010000266.1:0-2615 GCA_018680275.1 Bacteroidia bacterium | reverse complement strand
GCTTTCAGCCAGTCCAACAGGTCTTTCTTAAGGGCTGCCCGAATCCCGTTCACGTTATAACTTATAATTTTCATAATTATTGATAGTCCTCCGCGAAAATATCATTTTGCACGATCAACAACATAATTTGTCACATTGGATCTCTGAATGAATCACATAGTTTTCGTATTATTGAGTCCTTTCAAGAAGATTAGAAATGTACAAAGGAAAGAAGGTTGTGGTTGTTCTTCCCGCATATAATGCTGCTTCCACTTTACAAAAAACATATAACGAGATTCCCATGGATATAGTCGATGAACTTATTCTATGTGATGACTCAAGCACTGACAATACAGTTGAAGTTGCCAGGCAAATTGGTATCAAATACATTATCAGCCATAAAAAGAACAGGGGATATGGCGGTAATCAAAAATCATTGTACAATAAAGCCCTGAAATTGGGTGCCGATATAGTGATTATGCTCCACCCTGATTACCAGTACACTCCTAAACTCATTCCTTCGATGGTCAATATAATAGGTGAAGGCCTATATCCTGTTGTGTTGGGCTCAAGAATCCTGGGGAAAGGAGCCCTCAAAGGAGGAATGCCGCTTTATAAATATATATCCAATCGCTTTTTAACACTGTTTCAGAACTTTTTGCTGGGATACAAATTGTCTGAATATCATACCGGGTACAGATCATTCAGCAGAAAAGTACTGGAACGAATAAACTTCAATAGTAATTCTGATGATTTTGTGTTTGATAACCAGATGTTGTCCCAAATTATATATCACAAATTTGATATTGCCGAGGTTACTTGTCCAACAAAATACTTTGAAGAGGCATCTTCAATAAACCTGCCAAGAAGTATAAAATATGGTTTAGGCGTTATTGCTGTTTCCTTTCAGCACAGAATGCAAAAATGGGGTATACTAAAATCAGAAATCTATAAATAGTTAAAGGCTTAAATAAGAACAGGGCACCAACATTGTTAGCACCCTGTATAACCCCAAAAAACCAATTGAAAACAATCTATCTTTAAGTATATAGTGAAATAGTACTTTTTTTCTATTAATTAGAACGTCGGAACTTTACCGTATTCTACAATTTAGACTACTTTTTTTAGAGAAGTCACAAAAAAAAATCTTTTTTTAAAAATCCTTTCAATTTTTACAGAATTTAACAAATCTATGAAAGAAAAAAAAGTGTTTGTATGTAATTCTTGTGGCAATGAGTCCCCTAAATGGGAAGGAAAATGTAGTAATTGTCAGGAATGGAACACTTATGTTGAAAAAATAATTACCCAAACACTAAAATCTGAAAAAAAGAAAAAAATCTGGGGATCCGGACAAAACCTGGATTCTACACCAACACTAATTCAGGATATCCAGGGTTCTGATTTCTCGCGCATTCCTCTTGAGGACTCAGAATTAGGCAGAACACTTGGTGGTGGCATCGTTCCTGGTTCTATCATTTTACTCGGTGGAGAACCCGGAATTGGCAAATCCACACTTCTTTTACAAATTGCACTCAATGCTCAATTTTCAGTTCTTTATGTTTCCGGAGAAGAAAGTAAGGAACAGATCAAAATGCGAGCGGACAGAATTGGCTCTCGAAATCTAAATTGCCACATTCTTACCGAAACCAATCTTCACAAGATCCTGAAAACGGCAAAGAAGCTGGGACCACAACTTATTGTTATTGATTCTATCCAGACAATAGCTTCTCCTTATATAGAATCAACACCCGGAAGTATTTCACAGGTCAGGGAATGTACATCTGATCTGCAGGTATTTGCCAAAGAAAGCAATATTCCTGTGTTTATAATCGGTCATATCAACAAGGAAGGTCATATCGCAGGACCCAAGATACTGGAGCATATCGTAGATACCGTGCTACAGTTTGAAGGTGACAGAAATCATATTTACAGAATTCTCCGAACCAATAAAAATCGTTTCGGCTCAACTGATGAAATCGGCATTTATGCCATGGAAATGTCCGGACTCAGAGAAGTTGAAAATCCCTCAGAACTTTTGTTGTCGCAGAGTGATGAAAAACTGAGTGGCTCTGCGGTAGCTTGTACCGTAGAAGGCATTCGTCCCATGTTAATAGAAACACAAGCACTTGTCAGTCAGGCAATTTATGGAACTCCCCAAAGATCAGCTACAGGATTTGATCTTCGCAGATTAAGTATGCTCCTGGCAGTCCTGGAAAAAAGGGCAGGATTGTTTTTTGGACAAAGCGATGTGTTCATGAATATAGCGGGAGGTCTGAAAGTACAGGACACCGCCATTGATATCGCTATTGTGGCAGCGCTCGTATCTTCTCTTCAAAACATACCCGTCAATAAAAAGATTTGCTTTTCAGGAGAAGTTGGCCTAACTGGAGAAATAAGGGCAGTTACCCGAATCGATCAAAGAATTGAAGAAGCAAGAAGACTGGGATTCGAAAAGATCTATATTTCCAGTTACAATAAATTCTCTGACAAACCCAATGCAGGAAATATCGAAATTATCCAGGTGGCAAAGATTGAAGACCTGGTGGCATCTTTGTTTGGATAAACTGATATTAGTATTCAATTGACGAAAGAGCAAAGCCATGACATTAAACAATGGTGAAAAAGCAATTCAAACC
>JAHHJO010000025.1:0-4093 GCA_018680275.1 Bacteroidia bacterium | reverse complement strand
GTTATCAGATCGGCAAGAATAGATGCAAATCCTGTCCTGGGATTAAAAAGACCGAAATAGCGTGGATGTGGTGTATGTACTGCATAATTGGTCAATCCAGCCAAAACATGATCCAATACATCCTGCGGCTTGTTGCCTTCTTCTAAACCCATTGCACGGGTAAATGCTTTGATCTCCCTGATGTTCCAGTCTGAAGACACCTTTAAATCTTCTGTTTGGCTGTAATACTTTTCAAGCTTTGGGACCAGTTTGTTAAGCATCTTATTCCTGGCATCCGGGCTAAAGTTTAAGTTCACCATTTTTTAAAACAAAATTAATTACTAATTATCAATATTTAATTTATATTTTAAATATTTTACTTACTTTTACTTTATATTTTAAATTAAATTGTCATATTTATATAAATGTTAAATTTAGATAATATTGATCAAGAAATTCTAAACTCACTTGATAAAGACGGCCGGATATCTTATTCAGCCCTTGCTAAAAAAGTAAACCTGACATCAGCTGCCGTAGGACAAAGGGTACAACGAATGATTCAGGATGAAGTTATTCTAGGATTTGGGACACATATAAACAGGGAAAAAATTGGTTTGTCTATCCAGGCTGTTATCAACTTAAAATTAAACTTTGCAAGGATTCATGATTTCAACAAAGTCCTTTGCAATTATGATGAAATAGAATATTGTTACCGTGTAACCGGAGAAGATTGTATTATCATGAAAGTGAACGTTCGAGATAATAAGCACCTGCTGAAGTTTATCGACCGTATATCAGACTATGGACATACAAAGTCAAGTATCATTTTAGAAAAACTGGTTTAGATTAATATTTTGTGCCCCTCAAAGTCAAGTTCATTTCTTTCTAAATTCTTTCTCATATAAACGGGGTTATGAGCATTATAAAAATCATTTTATACAGAAGGTTTGTTATACCCTATCCCAACTATATCAGCAAAAAGTATAGCAGCTAACTGTCGTGAAGATTGATTTTCAAAAGGCATGGATTGAAGATAGAGATTCTTGACTAAGCAACATTAAATATGTATGCGGTATTTGAAGAAAGTCCTTTTGAGAAGCTATACGTTTTGTATAGTCCTTCAGCTATTATAAAAGCTTGATCTTAATATATAAACATCAACTCATCTCTTGCGTAATAATTCAGGAATCGAACAAAATTGAAACTTAATTATTGTCCGAGAGTCTCCATAGCCCGTTCGAATTCTTCCAATCGAACATAGATAATATATCCAAAGTCTCCTTTACCATCAGTGACGCCCATAGATGCATAGACGTTGACATTTGCCAGAAATAATTTATTGTGAATTTCCTCTAATGCGCCCATTTTATCATCACCCTGTACAAGGATAGCTGGATGAGGACCATCAAGAATGATTCCTGACCTTTTGGTTTCCAATAAAAGTTTTTGGGGATCATCAGGAAATATCCTGAGTTGTGTATTTACAGGTCCAGTGGGAATTGCAACAAAAGCGACCTGGTCAATTCCCAATTCTGTCAATTGTGTCAAAAGGTTATAGGATGCTCCAGGCTGATCTCTGACTGTCGTATTGAAGTATTCAACTTTGCGTATTTTATGAGCCATGGCTTATGGATTTATAAGTAGAAAAAAAGATTACCCCTTCTAGTGTTAAGATAACACCTTATATATACAAATAATTTCCAATTTTAGCTACTATCCAACAATACACTTATCGTGAAAGCATTATTTAGAATTATCCCAAATAATTGTCAGCGAAATTGGGTAGAAACAATTATTTCGCTTTGATATTAGCTTAGCTATTTATAAATGATCCATTAAATGACTCCAGCATAATTGATTCCGGTCAAGTGATGGATGTCACGATCAAAAGTCACTAGATCATCATGATTGAACTTCCTTAAATCATCATATCCACAAGATCTCGCAACCACTTTCATCAGTTCATTGGATGCTTCAAAGAAATTCTTAAGTTGGTTGGCTGAAGCTTCAATGATTAACCTTTGTCTCAAGTGATCTTTTTGAGTTGCTATTCCCACCGGACAATTATTCGAATTGCATGCACGCATACCCAGACATCCGATAGCTTGCAGAGCCGAGTTTGAAACTGCAATAGCATCTGCACCAAGCATCATTGCTTTTGCAAAATCAGGTGGAATCCTTAATCCGCCAGTAATTATTAATGAGACTCCTTCGACATTTAATTGATCAAGGTGCCTTCTTGCTCTTGCCAGTGCAGGAATTGTAGGTACATTAATATTGTCTCTCAGTATCGTTGGTGCTGCTCCTGTTCCGCCTCCCCTTCCATCAAGAATAATATAATCTGCACCTGATTCCAATGCAAAATCAATATCTCTTTCGATATGGCTTGCTGCAATCTTAAATCCCACAGGAATGCCTCCTGTCCTTTCCCTGACTTCCTCCGCAATCTCTCTAAAATCTTCAACAGAAAAAATATCCGGGAAGGTGGCAGGACTGATTGCAGATTGTCCTTCCTGCAGGCCTCTCACCTTTGCGATTTCACCAACCACTTTATTGCCGGGTAAATGGCCTCCTGTACCCGTTTTGGCGCCCTGCCCGCCTTTGAAGTGAAAGGCTTGTGCTTTCTCTACTTTATCCCAAGCAAAGCCAAATTTTGCAGAAGCCAGTTCGTAGAAATATTTTGAATTATTCTCTTGTTCATCGGGAAGCATTCCTCCCTCACCTGAACAAATACCGGTGCCAGCCATTTCAGCGCCCATTGAAAGTGCGATCTTGGCTTCCCTGGAAAGTGCACCAAAACTCATATCAGACACAAAAAGAGGCATGGAAAGACCAATGGCTTTTTTGCATTGGGACCAATAACCGTTTCAGTTGTGACAGATGCATC
This sequence comes from Bacteroidia bacterium, assembly GCA_018680275.1. Taxonomy (GTDB): domain Bacteria; phylum Bacteroidota; class Bacteroidia; order Chitinophagales; family Saprospiraceae; genus RFSX01. The sequence goes on along the minus strand of JAHHJO010000025.1, from coordinate 1,227 downwards.
ATCCAATAATGGTTTTTTCCAAAGTTGTGCTGGTAAAAACTGGATATTCTCCCAACTCGGAAGTGTATTCCGATCTACGCCCATAGCTGCAGAAAACCCATGGTGCCCAATTTTCTTTAAGCCATTCCGAGAAAGCTCCTGAATATAGTTGGTATATGGTTCAGTATTTTCCGGATGTGTATCAGCATATTGACCCAGGTACTCATTCCTGTTAAAAGGCTGGGGATGGTCTTCAAGGTATTGGCGTATTTCTTCTTCATCAACCAAAACCATATTGTCTTCAATCCTGGATTCAAACTTGTAAAGGACTTCTTCATTATTGTATTCAGATACACCGGTATCAATACGATAATCCCAATTATGTACACCACAAATGATATTATCTCCATCGATATATCCATCTGCCATTAACGCTCCCCGGTGCAAACAACGACCATACAATACCGAAACATTATGATCATACCTTATGACCACCAGGTCCAATCCATGCATGGATGCATAATGGGGTGTTCTTTCTTCAAGTGAATCAAAGGAAATAAGAGAAGCTGGCTTTTTCATCTACAATGGTTTATTCGAGGTTCGGTATAAATATAATGATTAGGTCAATACTGGTTTGATAAATGATTCACATTGGATCTTCCAAAATAGTTTGAGATCAATGTGATCGAAAGATATTTACTTAATGTTGAGCAAGTCTCCCGGTATAATTACTGAAAATATCAATCCAATCATCGTCATCAATTTGGCCGGATTGCAATCCATTCCTGATAATCAAAGAATTTGAAGCTGGATTGATATATATAAATTGTCCCATATTTCCACATGCGAAAATATCATTTGGTATTCCTTCTTTTATCGCCATCCACCACAAATAACCATATCCCCATTGCTGCCCGCTGCGAAAAGCTAGAGTATCTGTTGGTGCTATTGACTGGCTTATCCATACACTATCGACAATTGCAGAATTATCCCAGGTTCCATTTTTCAATACCAATCTTCCAATCTTTGCATATTCCACTGCCCTTGCATTTAAGCCACTTTGCATCTGTTCAAAACCATTTTCATCTGAATTCCATGATGCTTCATATTCCATACCTAATGGTTCCCATAATTTTCTTTCCAGATATGACGACACACTTTCTCCCAATGCCCGTTCCAATACAAATCCCAATAACAAAGCATTGTAGTCATTATATAAAAAAGTTGTTCCCGGCTCAGAGTCAAACT
>JAHHJO010000261.1:0-2334 GCA_018680275.1 Bacteroidia bacterium | reverse complement strand
GCATATATATGCACCAGGAAAATATAAACCTGTATAATATTGATTCGGGATGATATTAATAACTGGTAGTTCAGGGCATATAGGAAATGTGTTGGTTCGGAAACTTGTCGAACAGGGTGAAGAGGTGATATTGATGACTAAATCGGGTGAGAAACCGCTTTGGCTCAATCACCTTGATGTTGCTGTTCGTAAAGCCGACCTGAATGATCCGGAGGCTGTAGATGAAGCAATAAAAGGTTCAAGCGTAGTTTTTCATCTCGCCGGAATTATTTCAATTTCATCTTTTGATTCAACCGAATTACATGAAATTAATGTTGAAGGGACTCAGTATGTCGTAGATGCTTGTATCAGGCATGGCGTGAAGAGATTGATTTACACTAGTTCTGTACATGCTTTACCGGAAAGAGATTATGGAGAAGTTATCAGTGAAAGAGCAGAATTTAATGCATCTAAATTGTTTGGTGCTTATGCTCGCACAAAAGCGGAAGCGACGAGACGTGTATTGGAAGGGGTTAAGAAAGGACTTGATGCAGTGATCTGTTTTCCTTCAGGAGTCATGGGACCTCATGATCATCGAGGGTCTGAAGCCGGACGCCTGATAAAAGATTATGCAAACAATCGGCTTCCTGTGTATATAAACGGGGCATATAACTTTGTTGATGTAAGAGATGTCGTCAATGGCCTTTTACTTGCATGGAATCATGGCAAAAAAGGAGAAGGATATATATTGTCAGGAGAAAAGATGAGTCTCCAAGAGTTTTTTGATATTCTTAAATCCCTGCACCCTCAGATGCGTAAGCCCCAATGGCGTATTCCTTTACCAGTTGCACTGGCTTCAGCCTGGTTTGTTGAAAGTGTCTGTCGCATTATATCAGTTAAACCAATTTTCACAGTTTATGCGATAAAGGTGTTACAGTCTAATTGTAATATGCCAAGTAAAAAGGCCTCCTTAGAATTGGGATATTCTGCCAGACCGGTAAGACAATCCATAGCTGACAGCCTTGAATGGTTTAAAGAAAATAAGCTTATATCATGAGTAAGAGTGCTTTGGTGATTGGTGGACTTGGTTTTATAGGGTATCATATTGTTAAAACCTTACATGAAGCCGGATATAAAGTTTCAATTGGAAGTCGGTCCAAATCTGAAAGTCAATACACCACAGTACCGATCATCAATATTGACCTGGACAATATGAAAGACTCAGTATTGGAGTCAGTACTTGAACCATTCAGGATTATAATATTTGCCGGTGGGGTTGACGACAGGAATATTCCATCCAGGAATCAGAAGAACTACTTCTATAAAGGTAATGTAGTTCCTTGTGTACGTTTAGCAGAAATGTCCAGGATTCTGGATATCGAACATATCGTCATTCTCGGATCTTATTTCAGTTATTTTGACAGGAAACAGCCAGAGTGGAAGATGTCAGAAAAACATCCATATATTAAAAGTCGATTGCTTCAGCGTATTGAGACGCAGGAGGCATCAGATAGTAATACTCAAGTCAGCTGCCTTGAAATTCCATATGTTTTTGGAGCTTCACCAGGTTCAACACCATTATGGAAACCACTGATAAATTATATAGCAAGCTCACCAATTGTATTTTACACTAATGGCGGCACCAATATTTGTGCTGTTGAACAGGTGGCGGCTGCAATTCGTGGAATATTAAAATCTACTGAATTAAGAAATCACTGGATCGTAGGAGGGGATAATGTAAGCTGGAAAAAAATGATAGCGATGATCGCATCTGCATTGGGGAAGAAAAGAAAGGTAATTATTGTCCCTGATTTCATGGTAAAATTGACTGGTGCGATTGCAAAGTTCTATTTCAGCGTCCGGGGTAAATTTAGTGGTTTGGATGCTTATTATTTCATGGAGACCCAGGTGTCAGAAACTTATTTAGACACGAAAGAATCTATGCATATGCTGGAATACAAAAAAATGGACATGGATGAAGCTATAAGACAAACTGTCCACGCCTGCCAGATTAATTGAATTTAATGGTTTAACTTAATGTATATCTCGTCTTTTCCCGGAATGGAGAATTTTGCCGATTTAAAGGACGGGGCTGATAAGACAGGTCTTACATCATTTGAAAATCCAAATGGTTCTTTTGGATATCCAAAGAAGTTTTTGTTACAAATACTGTCATTATCCAGGTCATGGTATATTGCGATTGCATATTCACCCGCCGGTAAATGCTTGACTTTTTTTACCAGGATCCTCGACCTTACTTCTTCCCTGAACACTAAGTATTGCTTGTCGACTTTGGGAAAATCTTCAGCATTGTTATAGATTCCTATTTGAATGACACCTGTAACTTCTTTGATA
>JAHHJO010000098.1:0-5499 GCA_018680275.1 Bacteroidia bacterium | reverse complement strand
ATATCGCAATCAGAAAGGATTGTTCCACCGGCAAACAGGAATTCCAGGTAGTCAGAATAATGCACGTGTTCACTTATCAAACACTGGGCTTCCAATGCCGGTGGACAATCCATATGGGGATTTAGTTCTTCTAAATTAAAGTCATGACTTGAGCTGCTTCCGAAGTTCGGGGAAGCACCGCTAGAGTATTCGATTTTTCCATCAATAGAAATGGAATAAGCTGATGTCCTATTGGCATCACTTCCATTATTATCAGTCAAACCATCATTTCCTGAATCATAAATGGTGAAATTATAGATTCCAGGTTCAGTGACTGTATAGCTTTTAGAATCGGTTTCATTTTTTCTACTATAAGGTCCGCCACTTCCAATGACACCTGAAGGTCCTGAAAGGATCCAGCTTGTTTGTCTTTCTCCATCATCTAGATCAATATAAATTTCAAATGTAGAAGGAAGTAATTGAGGATTGAAGTTCTTGTCATTACTATTGAGATAGAAAGGGAATAGCAGTAGCAGTAAGCACTGGATGCTTACTACAAAGGCAAAGAATGATCCTTTGATACTCTTCTCCCAAATATCAAAAAACAAAGAATCATTCTTTTTAAAGCAGGTATTTAATACCAAAATCCCCATGTAGAATATACTGCTTATGATGAAGGTTTCAGCCCCACGCTAAAACCTATAAATCAACTTGAGCAGGTAAATTCTTGCTTAGAATTCCGTATGGAATGTTTATAATATGCTCGTGTTCTAAATCCCCTAGAATCGGATATATGAAAACATTAATCCTAACGGCTATTAAGATTACTCAGGTGTGGTTTTGAGTCGTATCAGATACGAATCAGTAACAAATATATATAATTTTTTTATATATATAGAAATTTATAATATAAAAAATATAAATATATGGTGATAAACTATAATCAGGGAAACTTGTAACCAGGCCGGTCAAGTATTCATTTAATTATGTGTAAACAAAAAAAGAGGCCCAACAAATGCTGGACCTCTTTTATATTAAGTGCTAACGAATTCTAGTCTACCAATAACATTTTGTATTGAGCAATTGTATTGTCAGTAATCAATTTGATATAGACAACACCGGATGTATTCAATTTATTCCGCTCAATAGTCAGGGATTGCTCTCCCGCTGTAAATTCAATATTCTCCTTATAGATCAATCGTCCACTGACATCGTAATACTGCCACTCGGTCTCACCACCCTGAGGTAAGCTGAACCTGACTGTCGTACTTTCAATCCATGGATTCGGACTCACAGAATGAATCTTTGCTTCCTGATCCATAGTGAATGATTCAAAATTAATGCCCATCAGGGTATTATAATCCCGGTAAGCTTCCAATGGCGTCACCACAGAACTGAGTTCGAAAATGTCAGATGCATTCATATCTGAATCAGCTTCGACAATGATCTGGAACAATACCTCGTCTTCATCAAATGATTCAGGTACCTGCTTGTGGTAACTCCAGCTTGCCCATCCTTCTTCCTGGCTCAGAACATTAAAGTTCTCATCCAGTGAAATATCTAAAGCTCCTGGTATTACATCTGTAATCGTAATCTTTGCCGGATCAAATTCATAAGTTCCCTGCCACCCTGAAATATCATTGTAGTTGGAACTTGTCACTTCAATTGTTGCAGTTTCACCTTTCCTGATAAACTTGTCTTCAACAAGGAAAGTCAGCGATTCAAGATTTCTGTTTTCTATATCACGACTCTTCAGCTGAGAATTTGCAATCGCTGATCCATTGACATCACCAATTTTGACACCGATGAAGTCTATGTTCATATCCGACTGTAAATCGTCAATCACATAATTTTCAGGCATACTTTCAAGCCAAGGATTGTAATTATCCGGGAATTGATATTCAGCATCAACAAATCGCCAGCTGCTATTTTCAGGTAATGTTTCATATACTCCCAAGACAAGCTTACGCAATTCAATAAGATCAATGGAACTTACATCTGCACTGTTGTTAATATCTGCTGCAATCAATTTGTAAGGACTATCAAGATATTCCAGACCAAGAATATGTCGCTGAATGACGATGAGGTCAAGCGTACTGACACCATTGAGATATTCTGTGTCCTTGGATGGTTCAATATTATACTGTCCACCTTTAGGCATATTCGGGAATGCATACTGCCCGAATTCATCTGTCAAATCCTGGATGTCCTCAACACCAAGGCCTACAACGACATTTTCAACTTCTTCTTTCTCTTCAGTAAATATGTCTCCTTCAATGACAACCTTGTTATCATCTTCAGGACAAACATTCTGTCCGTTATTATCCTGGATATCAATATATGTCACACAATAGTCCTGCGCTCCCGTCACTACATCAGTAGCCCAAAGTTGAATCGATTGTATTCCAAGACTGTCACAGTCATAAATGACGCTTGTTACTGATGTATCCTGACTCAGACTGAGTACAAATGGATTGTTACAAGTATGGTAACTGCCACCATCAAAGTTTTCAGCTAGTAATTCAACCATTTCAGCATCGTAGAGACCATCATTATTCAGATCCATCAACACAAGGTTTGCACTGAGACCCTGAATACATATTGGACTTGGCGATTTGATATTCCTGATTTCTATATCCTGGAAATCAACATCAAAGTTACCACAGCCGTCCTGTACGGTCCATTCTACTGTGTAGAATCCAATATCAAAGACACCACTTAAAGTATCACTGCTTCCCTGCTGAACAATAGTTCCGCTATCGTCCTTCATAGTATAACTCCAGTAAAGCGGATTATTGCAATCATCTGTTGCCGTTCTTACCAATTCAATATCTCCTGAGTTACAATCTATATTCTGTGACTCTATCAGGATGTCAGTCTGATCATCAAGTTCAGGACTGATATCATTGATCAGTTTGATAATTTGTGGTCTTGGACTCACCCACTTGTCAAATAAACCATTTGTTTGACTACACCAATTGATTACACTCCATGTCCTTTCAATATGCGCACACTCACCTGATCCCGGTACGGCCTGGAAGATCTGATCTTCATAGTCATATCCTAGAAGACTGCATTCATCATTACCGCTTGTATATACCGGGAATCCAAATCCATCAGGTAATAATTCCGGTGACAGATCAGCCAGTTCACATCCGCCAATCATATCATAATCGAGAGGCCAGATAATATTGGCACCTACAAATGGTTCATTATTGGTGATGGTGATAAGTTGTTTACAACTTCTCAGGACATTACCCGAAGCATCTTTCATTTCAAACAACCTGGTAATCTGTCCAATATTACATTGATTGACATCATCGCTTACTGTTTCAACCAGATCATACGAGGATGTGCAATTATCATCAATATTTGCTTCACCAAAGCTGATTCCAAGATTATTAAAATCATAGGCATCCCTGCAATCAACTGTCACGTCTTCAGGACAGGTCAATACCGGAATACTCTTATTATCAACTTCCACAGATACCATACACCTGTTCGTATTTCCACTGAAATCAACCGCCTGGAATATGACCATTATAGTTTGACCAACATCCGCACAACAGACATGAACACTTTCATCAAATAATGTATCAGAAGCGAAACAGGTTGTATCCATCCTTGCCACTTCAATTCTCTCGAGTCCGCACTCATCCCAACTGCCGTCATCCAGAGCTTCTGCAGTAATTAAACTGGTTCCGGACTGGCTTACTGAAATCACAGTAAACTGATCACATATGGCTACCGGTTCTGTATTATCCCTGACTGTTACAGTCACCTCGCAAGAGGACTGATTATAACAAGCATCACTTGCAATATATGTCACAATATTCTCACCAAGCGCCAGTTCAACATTGCCTCCATTCTGTTCCAGTCTGCCCAATGGATATTCAATGGCCACAGAAACTTCCTGTCCACATCCATCTATTGGCGACACTGGCGGCATGGTTACCGAACCTGCACATTCATCATTCGTACTGACACTGAAATCAGCCGGGCAATCAAATTCCGGAGCCTGGTCATCAACAATCTCTATCAATTGTAATGCACTCTTCGTGTTTTCTCCGCTGCACCACCATTCCCTGACTTCCCAGGTACGCATGATTTGTCTTACACACGGTGACCCCGGTAATTCGATATCAGTATATGTTGTAGCTGCACTACACATAGCCTGTGTATTACCAGGTATGAGTGGTACACCATTTCCTGATCCTGTCAGAGGACATAACAATCCATTGGTGACCAAAGGATCACATAGGATCGGAACACCTGATCCTGATCCTGTCAAAGGATCTGAAGGCCAAGGTAGTGGAATGCCGTTTGCATCAAATTCAATGATTGGATCACTGCATGAAATGGCATTGGCCGTACCTACAGATTTCCATTCAGGGAATATAATACTGTTCAAGTCAATTCTTGCAATATGTATTGTATGCGAACATTCACTTTCATTACCCATCTCGTCAACTGCCTTATATGTCCTTTTGACAATACTTGTATAGTCAGGATCACAAACCAGTGTTTCACTTTCTTCACTGAAAAGGAATACTTCAAAATCTGCACAAGATCCGATAGCAGGTGGTACACCGATTATATCAAGCGCTCCACAGCTTAAGGTCTGGTCCGGAGGACACTGTATTTGTGGAGGCAATTTGAATTCCACATTCAACATACCCTGACACTTGTTGCCACATTCAGGTTCCGTAATTTCAAACCTCAGATCCTTTCCAACATGTGACAGATCTACGAAATCATCAATAAGTTCATCACCGGCAAATATGAATATCTTAAGATCATAATATCCATTACACAAAGGATGAATATCAATACCTGCCATCGAAGGTGTAATCTCTGCCATACAATTTTCATCCAGAGAAATATTCAATAATCCCTGGCATGCTATCTCGCAATTAACAGTACAAGGGAATGAGAATTCCGATAACAGGTCAAAGATTTCAGGATCATGATCATCTTCGTCATCCTGGTCTTCCAGTTGATCATCCATAGGCGTACCGTCGTTCGTAGGGTCGCCATCAGGCGTACTATCGGAGTCAGCATACAAATTACCTTTTGAATCTTCCCCGCCTACAATCTCAGCAACATCGCGATAATAAAACTCATCAACATCCACATATACTATTATTGCCTTCAAGGTAATCACCGTAGATTCTCCAGGGTACAATGTACCTGGTATCGTATAAAAATAGGACACCGATTTGTTATCACTCCATCCTGGATTAATAGCCGGATCAAAAATGTATCCAGACGGTAAATGATTTGCAACTTCAATATTGCTAACCGCCATATTACCCTGGTTGACTATCGTCATATCAAAGCTTATGGTATCACCGACTGCATATATAGGATTCTCCCTAATCTGATTGATCAATGCCAAATCATAGATTTCAATAAATGCTTCTCCATTATCATCTTCATCTTCATCATCATTTTTCGGATCCATATCCGCATTACTGTCGATATCCTGATCCGTGATATCTGTACCATCGATCTCTTCAA
>JAHHJO010000373.1:0-4380 GCA_018680275.1 Bacteroidia bacterium | reverse complement strand
CCTTTCCTGCAATCGGTGTTCTGAACCCCAACTCCAGGGTTTTCACTTCCTCGGGCTTAATAGGTGCAATATCAAAATATACCAGTGTATCTCTTTGCTGCGTATTAAAGAAATCAACAAGAGATTCTACGGTAATCAAGTCTGTCGCTCCATTCAGGTTTCCTGCAAGTGTAGCCCTACCCACATTAAGGAATAAATACTGGTCGGCCAGCGTTGGATTCCTGATAGCCGATGAGAATGAGACCCTGAAAAAATTGTTAGGAGATGGTGTATAGACCAAAGATGCCGCCGGTGAAAACAACCAGTCAAAATTCTTGTTCTTATCTGCCCTGATTGCCGCCTGTGCTTTCATCTTGCGATTGGCAAAAGATTTTTCAAACCCACCATAAAACCCTAGTTCTTCATTCTTTATTACAATGCCTGCTGTATCAGAGAATACCGTGCCCTGGGATTCGGGACGATACCACCTGTAATTGGATCCAACTGTAATCTTGTCCGTCCATGTTGGTGTAAAAATATATTCTCCATGCACATGATATAGTGCTGAATTATCAAAGAACTTAGTACCTCCGTCAGTACGGAGGGATTGCGTAATTCGTGCAAATTCATCGTCAAATCTTTGAGTACCGGGCTCAAAGAAAGGTACTGCCTGTGAACTACCTTGACCTGGACCATTCGCAAATGATTCGGCCTCGGTATGCCAAGTTGTTAATTGGTCATGATTGTCGACCAACCAGTGATTGGCAGCATTTACATCAAAACTTGTGGTAACCGTACCTGTCAGAGGATCAAACTCAACGATGAGTTCAGGAAATGTTTCGTCATCCTCGATTTGCGGAAGTACGTTTGTCAACCAGTAATCAGCATAGTCGATAGACCATTCTTTATTCTCTTTTGCATTTTCCTGTAATTGCAATGCCGTAAAATAAGGATCATAAGAATCACCGGCACCAGTCCTGGTAGAATATGCTCTTAAGAAGAATTTATTCTTTTTTCTAAATTCAATTTTATTCTGAAGGAATTCTATGCCTTTTAAACTAAAACGATTGTCGCCCTGGTAAACTGTTGTCCCGGATCCATAGGAAGTCCCAACAATAATTTCGGGAGACTGATCTTTCATTGATGGTTTAGTCCTGAAATAAAGTCCTGCATTTGCTTTTAAATTACGCGTACCATAATCTACGAGATCAACTTCCCTGTATCCTGTTCTATACCATATGCCCTGCCCTGGATTTGAACTTATCGGAAATTGAGAGAAATCATTTCCTCTCTGGTATTCATCTCCATAAATATTCACAGCATCATATCTCCCGGGATTGTCAGCTTCCACCCTTGTTTCATCAACCGGATCATAATTGTTTGCAATCCAGTCATCTGCCCTTAAATATTCAAGATTAAATTTGTACGCGAGTACAGCTTCATCATTTTTATTTTTTATGGCATCTGCATAACGGACAGCAGTTTTCAAAAGGTTTCGCTCGCCATATTTTACCATGGCTGAAAGGCCTGTATGGAAGAACGGATCCCTGGTTTCCATACTTATAACACCATTAAAGGCATTAGGTCCGTAGAACGCAGAGCTTGCTCCAACGATTAATTCAACCTTGTTTACATCCAATTCTGAAGTTCCGAGAAAATTTCCCAGTGAAAAGTTCAGGCCGGGTGCCTGGTTATCAAGTCCATCTATGATCTGTAAAGATCGAACTGGACTGGTACTGTTAAATCCCCGGGTGTTCACAACCTTGAATCCAAGACTTGCTGCTGTTAAATCTACCCCCTTCAAGGATCCCAACCCATCGTAAAAGTCAGCGGCTGGTGTTTCTTTGATAGCGATAAGATCAAGTGATTCTATGGTGAGGGGTGATTCTTTCTGCTTGTCTGCAATCCTGCTTCCTTTGACTTCGACCGCCTCTATTAATACTGAATTTTCTTCCATGGTAATCGTCAATCGTTTGTCTGATTCGACACTAAAGACCACATCGTCATATCCGATATAACTGATTTCAAGTGTAAGAGGATATTGTTGATCTGTATCAAATTCAAACGAGCCATCCCACTCAGAAATAGTACCAATGCCAGTCCCCTGTACGATAACATTGGCCCCGATTATAGGATCATTTGTGTCTGCATCTAATACTACTCCAATGATTTTATTTTGCGTAACCCCCTGGTTTGCTAATAAGAGTGCAGATATAAAGCAAAACCACTTAATCATCTTAACTATCATTCAAAGATTATTTAACTACCAACGATCAATTTATTCACTACAAATCTAACCGAATAAAATTACAAAATATATATAGTTTGCCAACTGATATTTCACAAACTGGACAAATGCAATAATTAACCAAATCATTTATTTCGAATGATTTCTAAGGTAAAAGGGGTTCCGAAGTTTATTTGAAAATTGGTTTTCTTAAAATCACCAGGATTTTCCTGGTAAGTTTATGAAGTGTGAAAGATAATAATTTCCTCAGATTTGCATATTATTCCCTCATTTCTTTAAGCTTTTCAAGTTCCTTTAATTCCAGTTTATCCATTTCTGGTGCAGCTAAACCTTTCATTTTTCTTTCTTCAAGCCTGATGCGTGCCATTTCTCTCAAAATTTCTTCTTCATCCCATTCAGCATCCCGAAAGCTGTCAATTGAAAAACCGAACATGCCTACATATATAATTAAGAGTATAAGGCCGAGTATTAAAACAGGAAATCGGATCCAGTAAGCAGAATAAGGATCGACATTAAAACTAATAATGTATAAGATGATTGAAATTGATACAAATACGGTGGACACGACAGCAAATCCTCTTTTGTTCTGAATTTTTTCTTCTGCCTTTTTTCTTAAATCATCACTCATAATAGCTAATTGATCTTTATGTCAAGTTAATGAATTCATATGAATTAGTGAATAAGAAGGCATATCGACTGAATATTTGTCAACTATGTTTATTATTAATTTTCGTATTTTAAGTCAAACAAAACACTTAACCATGGAAAATGTAAACCCCCTATCAATGGTCATTGCGACCATTATTCCCCTAGTGACAAGTATGATAATCTATAACAAAGCCATGTTTGGTAACCATTGGACCCAAGCCTTTGGTATATCTGAAGATAAAGTTCAAAAAGCAGGAACACCATTTGTTATATTGGTATGCCTGGTATTGTCATCCTTGCTCGCATTCTTTATGTTGAACTTTTGCAATGGGACAGGGCAAGAAGGCGAATTTGATACATTCAGACATGGGGCAGCTCATGGTGCTATTCTATCTGTATTTGTGATCTTTCCGGTAATTGGAATCAATGGTCTCTTCGAACAAGGAGGCATGCTTAACCTGAAATTGAGAATGTTGATGTTTGTCAATACAGCTTACTGGGTAATCACATTGGCCCTGATGGGCGGTGTTTTGGATGCCATGAACCACTTCTAATAACAAGATAAATCTGGCTGGTAATTTTTTTTTTGGTAATTCGGGAACAATAATGCGCTCAGTAGGGTTAATGTATATCCTGCTAAAGAGCAGAAAACTAATGTTACAATGACTCAATGCTACAATGCTACAATGCTACAATGCTTCAATGACTTAATAATATTGTAGGCCTTATCATATGAGAAGAGGTCATATCTTCATTAAGCATTAGAACATTAAAGCATTAAGACATTAAGACACTAAGGCATTATATCATTAAACATCCGGGGCTGAACGGTATCGACAGGAAAGAATACGGATAAGTAAGCATGCCGGAGGACTGATCATTCACTCCGTCCAAATGATGATCGAACATTAATTGGCGAAAGAAACTTCGCTTTAGCTGCCTAATTTAGAATTAGACGGACTAAATGCACCTGATAGTGGATGTCTGATAAGCTATCAAATGGTGTATCAACCCGCCATGCTTCGCGCTGGCACTCAGGCTAGGAAAGTAAGGCTTCGATTACAATCCGAAACTTAAGAAGATAAGCTGAAGGTTGGTTGCTTGTACACCTGCCCGATGTTGAAAATCCAAGAACAAGCTAAGCATGTAGAAAGCCTATTTGTGCTTTGTCTGGACCCGAGTTCGAATCTCGGCAGCTCCACCTATAATAATGACTTAATGTTTTAATGTTACAATGCCTTAATGCATTAATGTTCTAATGATTTAATTTTATTCGAATCCGGCATTTTATACATTGAACATTATACCATTGAGTCATTATATCATTGAGTCATTGTGGCATTGTGGCATTGTGCCATTGAGACATTAATACAGATAATACTCAAAAGTACTGACGACCCTTATGATCTTGTCATCATGGAACTCTTCATTATCCTGGGTCTTGTTTCCTGGTAATATCTGGAAAACGCCTTGATTGGCGCGCCTGATCTTTCCCACAGTGGCAC
>JAHHJO010000040.1:0-3579 GCA_018680275.1 Bacteroidia bacterium | reverse complement strand
CAAGCAGAAAGATCTTCCATTCAGGAGAGTAAGAATTGAAACACCGGATGACGATTTCCTGGATATAGATATTCTCGAAGGTAATAATAAAAGACTTGCTATACTTTGTCATGGGCTGGAGGGAAGCAGCAAATCACATTATATCCTGGGCACATCAGGTATGGCGATTGAGAATTCCTGGGATGTCGCTGCATTGAATTACAGGGGTTGCAGCGGAGAAATGAACCGGCAAAGAAGAATGTACCATAGTGGTGCAACGGATGATCTTGACCTGGTTCTAAAACACTTCTCTCCCGGATACCAGGAAATTGCACTTGTAGGCTTCAGTCTGGGTGGAAACCTGGTCCTGAAATACTGCGGGGAAAGACCGGATAGCCTGGATACATCTATCAGTTCGGTAACAGGTATTTCCGTCCCGTGTGATCTTGCTGCAGGATGCAGACATATAGGTAAATCCTCCAATTTTATATATGAGAAGAAATTCCTGGTGTCATTAAAAGAGAAGATAAGGCAGAAAGAAAAGCAATTTCCTGGAAGCTTTGATATGAAACACGTGAACTCGATTCATAAGTTGTATGATTTCGATGACCAGTTTACAGCGCCAATCCATGGATTCAAGGATGCAGAAGATTATTATGGTCAATCCAATTGCAAGCAATTCTTAAATGATATCCGGATTCCCTGCAAGATTATCAGTGCCCTGGATGACCCTTTTTTACCCAGTGTAAGTTATCCATTCAAGGAAGCTGATGAAAATCCCTCTATCCGGTTCATCGCAAGCAAATTTGGAGGTCATGTAGGTTTTGTAAGATTGGGCGAAGCCTATTACTGGAATGAGCTTAAGACAATAGAATTCATGAATGAACAATCCGGGGATATAACCTGACCCCCGGATTAATAAGTGTTTATGTTACTTCGAAAGAGATTTTCAGATTAACCCTGTAATCTTTAATCTTTCCTTTCTGTACTGTCGCACTTTGGCTTTGAACAAAAGCAGATTTTATATTCTTTATTGATTTGGCTGCTTTAGCCACACCACTTGCGGTGGCGTCTTCCCAGCTTTTTGAAGAACTGGACATAATCTCTACAACTTTAATTACTGACATAATTGAAAATTTTATTGATGAATATTTTAATAATTGTGACTTAATATATACGGTTTAATCCAAAATAGAAACCGCAAACAGCAATAATTAACACAATTCCTTCCAGGGGCCGGAGAACATGAAATTTGGCAGGGGGACCTGGTGGTATTGTCCAGAATGATTGTTCCGGAATTTTGACAAATGAGAATAGAGCAGGATTCGATGGGTCATCATAAATGGAAACATATCCTGTAAGATAACCACCAATTAAAATGATTAGAAAGACAAAAAGAATTCTGAATTCCAGGTTTTTATAGAAGCTTCTCCATTCATATCCTATGTCTTTTCTTTGATGCAATTTAATGATGATCAGTCCTATTGCCGCTCCAATAAGATTTATAATTACATCATTGAAATCATAGTAGTTTGTGTTTTGAGGCGCCAGGACCGAATATTGATACCATTCATCAATTGCACCTGCCAGACCACTGATCATGAATGTTGTCACACTGTTTTTGAACAATGGATAAGACAGTAATACGAAACCGGCATACTGGGCAAAATGAATGGCTTCAATATTAACAACGAAAAAGACTTTAAAGCAAAGCATAATAAGTATAAACGTGCTGACGATATAAATACTTAATGCCGTTTTTTTAGGGTGTGCCTTCCATTTTCGGAAGAATAAAATAGAAAGTCCAGCCAGGCCCATGAATACAAGAAAAGCAATAAGAAGATTATAGTTTTGCCGGCTGAGACCTCCAAATATTTTTACGGTCATTTTACCAACCCACTCATGGGGCAGGACAACTCCAAGGTAATAGATGAACAACAGGATTATATTAGTTTTTCTGTGATCTTCCAGCCAGTCAAAAAACCTGTCAAGCATAAGTGATATTATTCGTGATTCATGACGATAGATTCAACCGCGTTAACGAATCTGTCCAGATCTTTTTCATCAGTAAATATATTGGTTGAAACCCGAAAAAATCCAACCCTTTTATAACTTGTTAGTTTGATATTTATTTTGTGTTGTTCGAAAAGTGCTCTTTTCATTTTTGCCAGATTTATTCCTTCGATATTAAAACCAGAAAGAGCGGCAGAGCGATTGACATCGGTTATAATTTTTGCACCCTTTATACCCTCTACTTTTTCAGTCCAGTAAGCTGTAAGGTTTTTCAAGTGTGCCTCTTTTTCGCGCATATCTATTTTCTGATTAAAATCCATGACAGCATTCACGACGGCCAGGTTTTGAAAAGCCGTAGTGCCTGAATAGTCAAATTTCCTGATACTGTTTTGAAAGACTTCAGGATAGGGGAAAGCAGGAGGATTAAGTTTGCCTATCTTTTCTTTGTTTACTATGATCAACCCGGTACCAAAAGGACCATTCATCCATTTGTGAAGACAGGCAGTGTAGTAGTCACACCCAAGATCCCTGAAAGAGTGAAATACCTGACCAGGTGCATGAGCAGCATCTACCAGGACTTCGATATTGTTTTCCCTGGCTAACTGGCATATTTTTTTTACAGGAAGGATTTGTCCTTCCCGATGGGTTATCATTGTGACGACAATCAGTTTTGTATTGCTATTAATGGCATTTCTGTACCTTTCGATGATATCTTCATCACTGGAATACGGAAGATCAAGTTCTATTTCATTGGTTTTAAAGCCTTCCTTTTCCGATCTTTTTTTAATAAATGTCTGGAGGAAGGGATAGTCGCTTTTGCTGAAGATGACTTCATCCTTTTTATCCAGTGGTAAACCCCAGATTATTGCCGACAAGCTTTCTGTAGTATTCTTGGTCAACGCCAGTTCTTCAGGTGTACATCCGAGGAAATTAGAAAGTTTTACTTTGGCATTATAGATGTCATTCTCATACAATTCCTTGGTCTTGTAAAGCGCATTGTTATTGAATTCATGCGTCTTTTTCACTAGTTCTTCCAATACCGGGTAAGGCATTGATCCGGCACTTCCGCTATTGAGATTCAGTACAGGGGATTTGCTTACCGGAAATTGATTTCTAATTTCTTTCCAGTCGTTGCGGGCAAAGTCCGGTTGGTAACCAGAAAACCAGTTTATTTGAGTACTGATTCCGGCTACGGCCATTTTACCAATAAATTTCCTTCGAGAAGTCATAAAAAGTTGTCTGATTAATGAATCTTGATTGTTTTCTTTTGAATTTTAGAGGAATTATCTTGCAGCCCTATAAATCTAGTTCATTTTATTTATTATGAAGCAGATAAATTAAGTCTTCCAAAATAATTTAAAATTTAATGAAAAAATTAAGCCTTCCTATATTGTTACTTTTCCTGGTATTTTGTTCATGCCACAACACCAGGGTTGCCTCTGTAGAATTGAAATCTCCAGGTATGTCATTTGTAGACAGCCTTTTATCTGTAATGACACTTGATGAGAAAATCGGCCAGATGAATTAATATAATGGCACCTGGGACGTGACTGGACCGGGAAGTGATCTCAATTCGAAGACTAAGGC
>JAHHJO010000085.1:0-6685 GCA_018680275.1 Bacteroidia bacterium | reverse complement strand
AATCAAATAGTCTCATATATCTGGTCAACCGGAGAAACGACACAAAATATAGATATCACAACCGGCGGAACATATTCTGTGACAGTAACAGATATTTGTGGAACCACAGCAGAAGCATCCCTGGGCGTAGATATTTCGGAACTGGATACCTCATTTGATCCTGATATCGTGCAGGGTCCTTTAGCTAATTGTGCTGTTCCATTACTTGCACAAGCCAATAATACCAACTTTAATATTGTGTCATATGAGTGGTCCACCGGTGATAATACACAATCAATTTCGGTGACTACTCCAGGCACCTACACTGTTACAATAACTGATGAATGTGGTAATGTAGATTCGGCAAATATTGATATCGGCGCAAATGTTTTTGATATTTCTGCCAGTATTCAATCAAATGAAACATGTCCTGATACACTTAGCCTTTTACTGGTTCCGATCAATGCAAATATTACATCCATAAGCTGGTCTACCGGTGAATCCTCCCCTACAATTGAAGTTTTGGAAGGGGGTGAATATAGTGTCACAGTAACAAATGATTGTGGAGAAGAAGCAACTGCATCCTATATGACAATAGATACTTTGATGTGGCCAAATATTTTCTTCCCAAGGTCAGAGGAGGAACTGAATAAAACCTTTAAGCCTTATATCCCATGCCCGGAATTATTTTTTGGTCAGGATTACAAACTTGAAGTGTTTAACCGATGGGGAAATCGTGTTTTTGAAACGACGAGCATCGCCCAGGGCTGGAATGGCAATTACAGCGGCAATCCAGCGCCTTCCGGGGTGTATATGTATTATGCAAGCTGGATTGATAATGGTGAATCAAAGTCAGCTCAAGGTGACGTGACTTTGTCCAGATAAAAATTAATAATATAAATACAGGCCTGTCTTCCTAAAGTCAGGCCCTTTTCATTGAATGTTTGATTTAGTTATTATTGGAGCCGGCCCTGCCGGAATAGCCTGCGGCATTGAAGCTCAGAAAGCAGGATTAAACTACCTGATACTTGAGAAAGGATTCCTGGTCAATTCCTTATATCACTTTCCTACCAATATGACCTTTTTCTCAACATCTCAAAAACTGGAAATTGGAGATGTCCCTTTTATCTCCCATAGCGATAAACCCAGCCGACAGGAAGCACTGGAATATTATCGAAGAATAGTAGAAAACTATAAATTAAATGTAAGGTTTAAAGCCGAGGTGAAGGATTTTTCCAGGAATAATGGTATCCATAAAATCCATCTTACATCAGGCGATATCTTTGAAACAAGACATGTAATAATTGCGACAGGATATTATGGCCAGGCACGAATGCTTGGCGTACCCGGGGAGGATCTTCCAAAAGTTAAACATTATTATGATGATGCCCATCCATATATCGGGATGAATATCCTGGTAATTGGTGCTGCTAATTCGGCATGTGATGTGGCTTTGGAGACCTGGCAAAAAGGAGCACATGTGACTATGGTGATCAGGGAAAATCAATTATATCAGAAAGTAAAATATTGGATTCTTCCAAATATTGAAAACAGGATCAAGGAGGGATCAATCAAAGCATATTTTAATTCTTCTGTTACCGAGATAAAAGAACAAACAGTTAATATCAAAACTCCGGATGGAGAAGTTGAACTTGATAATGACTATGTACTGGCGATGACGGGATATCAACCCGATTTTGATTTTATGGAAAAGGCAGGTATTCAATTCAATGATGAAGAATCATACAAGCCTATCATAAACCCTGAAACACTGGAATCCAATATTGAGGGAATATACCTGGCCGGTGTAGTCGTATCCGGTCGTAATACCAGTGAATTGTTTATTGAAAATACCCGGAACCACGGGCGGATCATAATCAATCATATCACAAGTACTGAATAAGTTGTATTCTTGGAATACTTATTATTTAGCTGCTTTTCTTTTCATATGTAATCTCTCAAGTAAACTGGATGTGATCTGAAGGAAATCTGATTCTGTAATGACACCAACAAGTGATTTGCCATGAACTACAGGTAGTGCACCAATTTTGTTTTTTCTCATGATCGACATGGCATCCATGATACTTGCATCATGCTTGATAGTAATCGGCTTTTTTATCATGATGTCTCCGACGGTGAGTAAAGACTCCTCAGGGTCTCTTATCATTTTGAGTAATTGTCTTCCGATCAGCCTTGAGGTGACAAGACCCTCCAGATTGCCTTTTTCATCTTCAACCGGTATATACCTGATATTTCTCCAATCCATCAATTCGCCAACAAGCTCGACAATATCACTTTTTTCAACAGTAAAGACATCTGTTTGCATGAATTCGCTGACTTTTAATTCAAGAGGTTGATATTCTCCAAGATCTGTCAAGTCTGCTTTTTTCCATTTGTGTATAGGGGTTCCTGTGCGTTGATTTTTCATGATTGCATGGGTTAATACTGAAAGAGTTTCATCACGTGAAACATTACCTTTGGTCAGTTGGCTGTATGACTGCAGCATCCACAGTGCGCCGTTTGTTTTTTTCTGGACCCGTTCTTTGATCACACCTAGGTATCTGTCGATGTCTGATTTATGGATTTTGCATTCCTCCAATCCGATCCTTGCCAGGGGCAGCAACTCCTTTTTAATCAGGTCAGTAACCCTCAGTTTCTTGCCTTTTAACCAGGTGAATTCAGCCTCAAGTCCAAACCTGGCCGCCCGACCAAAATTGTCCCTGATATCAGCAAAATCTATTTTATTCCTGATGTCATCAACCTGGGAAGCCATGCCCTTCATCATACCAAGCCAGAAAACCGCATTGGCTACCTGGTCAGTAATGGTTGGACCTGCTGGCATGACTCTGTTTTCTATTCGAAGGTGGGGCTTTCCATTTCCACTGATCCCGTATTGAGGCCTGTTCCACCTGTATACAGTCGAATTATGGACAAGTAAGGATTCCAGTTTGGGTGCCTTACCATTACGAATGCATTCCCATGAATTTTCCTCAACTTCTGAACTTAAGAGAACCTTGAACCTGGCTATATCTTCCCTGTAAATATCGAGTATGGATTCATCAAGCCAGTCTTTTCCGAAAGACACCCTTGTACTCTGCTCACGCATATGCTCATGGGTCGTTCGTGTATCAAGAGCTTGTTCAAACATGGCAATCCTTGATTCATGCCATAATCTTTTCCCAAAAACAATCGGAGAGTTTGCTGAAATAGAGATAGAAGGAGCAGCCATTAACTGAGCGATATTATACATCTTCACATATTCAGCAGCTTCAACTTGTAAATGGACCTGCCAACTTGTATTTGCGGCTTCAAGGAATGGTGAATCATGTTTGACAAACAATTCATCAATACCAAAAATCTTAAGTTCGAAATCATTACCCAACCTCAGTTGCTTTAATGCATCCATCAGCATGGCATATCTCTTTCGGGGTGTGAGATTTTCCTGGTTAAGATGGTATTTCTGTATTGTTGGAAGTATTCCTGTCAGGATATAGCTTGCATCAAACTTGTTTAATTCTTTATCAAGGATATTTAGTCTGGAGATGATTTCCTTTTCCATCAGCGAGAAATGATTCTTTGTCATTTCACGTGGGGTCAGGTTTATTTCAAGATTAAACTGTGCTATTTCGGTTTCTATCCACTTATGTTTTTTCATCTTCTCGATGACCTGCATGGCAATGTTCTTGGGTTTCAGGGTGTTGTTGTCAATTAAGACCATTTCCAGTTCGGCTCCGAACCTGGTAATCCCTGATTCAAACCAATTGTTATTTAACATATAGTCTAATGACCTTATGTCATTTAATAATGAGCGAATGAACTTCTGCCGTTGTTCATTATCACTAAAGGTGGCGACAGTTTGGGTTCCCATAAGTGGCTTTTTCCTTTCAATATCGAAATATTATGCCATATTTAAGAGTTATAGAATCATTATGCGAAAAAAAGTATCCAGCCTGGCATATCTTATACTTATATCGGTTTTTGCTGGCTGTGGATCTAACGATGCAATATTCCAGGTAGAAACATTCACGGATTTTCAAATTAGCCTGGGACTGAACACCGTTGAGGCACATTATTTTATAAATCCAAATGTTCCGGTAACCCTAAGAACACAACTGGACATTCTCAATCTGCCTGAATCTGATATTTCCCAGGTGGTAGCCAATGAAGCATTTCTGTATCCCAAGTTTAATGATAATGTCAGTCTTGAATTCATTCATGATGTGAATATTTTTATTGTAGATCCTGAAAACACCAATCGCCGTAAAGAAATTTTTTATAGGGAAGCTATTCCTGCCGGTCAGCATTCAGAAATCCAATTATTTAGCTCCATAACAGATGTCACTGAATTTATGCTGGATGACAAGATGATTGTTGAAACCCGTCTTGAATTCAGACAATTTCCTCCTGCCACCTTTGATGTGAGAGTAGATATGAAATTTGGTGTTTATGTAGAATAATATTTATCCACTCAATTGTCTCCATAACGATCTCACTTCTGAGTGCTTGTTCTTATCATTAGTTTTTATATTTAAGCAGAAATTGAAAACAGTGAATACAAAACGAATTATTAAATCAATCCTTGGAATCTGCATCTTTACATTACTCTCATTATTTGTTAAAGCACAGGACGCTGGGTACTTTTCAGGTGGTTTTCAATCGAGTGCCAACTTTTTTCTGAGAGACTCTGCGATAGGGGCTGCCAATATACCGCAGTATGATAACGAACGTTTTGGTGCCCAGGCCTGGCTTGATTTGGGCTATAATATCAATGGCTTCGACCTGGGATTGCGTTTTGATATGTTCAATAATTCTAATCTTTTGAATCCCAATGATTCTTACACCGAAGAAGGAATCGGAAGATGGCATATTGCGAAGAAACTAGACAAGCTTGATATCAGGATCGGTCATATTTATGACCAGATAGGAAGCGGGATCATTTACAGGGCATTCGAGGAAAGACCTCTATTGATAGATAATGCTCTGTATGGTGCAAGACTTGTCTATGATCTTTCTGATAACTGGCAGGTAAAAGGATTTACAGGCAGGCAGAGATTTCTCTTCGATGAATATGATTCCGTGATAAAGGGAGCTTCTATTGAAGGCTTTATTGACCTTTCTTCGGAAGATAAAATGTTTACACTTGCCCCAGGCTTAGGTATTGTAAATAATACGCTTGATGAAGAATCTGTGAACAGTGTCGTGGATATTGTTAAAACCTATCAGCCTGTAGACAGGGTCGAACCTAAGTACAATACCTTTGCTTATAGTTTATTCAATACACTAAGCTATGGTCCTGTAAGCTGGTATGCAGAATATGCTTTGAAGAGTTCTGAAATATTCTATGATCCGAATGCAATCAGAACCGAAGCTTCAGGTGCACAGACTTTCGGCAAACTTGTAAAAGATAGTGGCTCAGTTATATATTCCAGTTTATCATACGCCGGGCATGGTCTTGGTGTCACACTGGAAATGAAACGCACTGAAAATTTTGATTACAGAGCAAATCCTAACTTAAGACTACTCAGAGGGTTAATAAATTTTATTCCCCCAATGAATCGTCAGAACACTTATCGGTTAAATACCAGGTATTCTCCGGCGACACAGTTGCTGAGTGAACAGGCCTACCAGGTCGATGTAAAATACAGGTGGAATAAAAGCCTCACAACATCTGTCAATTTTTCAAATATTGCAGATCTGAATGGCAAGCAACTATACCAGGAACTGTTTACAGAAGTCTTTTATAAATACAAAAGAAAATGGCAAATAAAGACAGGTGTACAATTTCAAAAATACAACCAGGAAGTATATGAAGTAAAGCCAGGCGTTCCACTTGTTGAAAATGTCGTACCATATATTGATTTTTTGTATAAAATATCCCGAAAGAACTCTATAAGGGTTGAAACTCAATTTATGAGTATCGGTGATGATGAAAAAGCAGGTTACAAACAGGATTACGGTAACTGGTTTTTTGTCCTGGTAGAATATGCGATGGCACCACATTGGTCTTTTGTTGTCTCCGATATGTATAATACTTCACCTGGTAAGAATTCAGCAGAAAATGCCAACGGCGAAAAAGAAAAATTACACTTCCCAAGAATTGATATATATTATACACACAAAGCAAACCGTTTTTCAGTGAGCTACATCAAACAAGTTGAGGGGATTGTTTGTAATGGTGGTATTTGCAGACTTGAACCGGCCTTTAGCGGATTTAATTTTTCAGTTAGTTCATCATTTTAAAATCACACTATGAAAATCTTATCTAGCATACTTTTTATTTGCGCTTTCTTGTTGATGTCATGTGAAGAGCAACCGATTGAAATTCCTGAATTTACTGTTACTGAAACGGGAAAAACAGTACTCATTGAGGAATTAACAGGAGTAAGTTGCCCGAACTGTCCTAAAGGGGTGGTTACCATAGAATCCATACTGGCATTGTTTGGAGAAAATGTTGTAACCTACGGAGTTCATGGCGCACAACTAACCAAGCCGAAGGATAACAGTAAGTATGACTTCAGGAATCCTGACGCCGAGGAATTGGAAGAATTTCTTTCACCATTTTGGGGTAAACCAGCAGCCTCCATCAACAGGGTGTTTTTTGCAAGCGAAGACCATGCAACAACAACAAGTATCGAATTATTGCCTGAGTTTGTACGGCAGGAATTAGAGAAAAACCAGGTACTGGATATTGCATTGGATGCAGACT
>JAHHJO010000550.1:0-2522 GCA_018680275.1 Bacteroidia bacterium | reverse complement strand
ATATAATATTCCTTGTTGCCTGTATAGTATTTGTTATTGTAATAGTCGTACCAGTTTCCTTCTGGAAGATGGACCAATCTTCCTGTAGAACCGGGTTGAACTATTGGTGCAAACAGGATGTTGTCACCCAAATAACATTCAATCTTCTTATTGATAAGTTCACTCGCATCTTCATGGTGCATAAACTCCGTAGGTCTTAACATCGGTGTCCCATGCTTGTGATACTGGTAAAATGTTGTATATAAATAAGGAAGAATTCTGTAGCGGATATTTATAAACCTCCTGACATGATCAAGGTATTTTTTACCAAATGACCATGGTTCCTGGTCACCGTGATCTCCTGAAGAATGGGTTCTCATGAATGGATGGAAGATGGCCTGTTGTATCCAACGAACAAATAATTCACCGCTGGGTTGTCCAATAAAGCCCCCGATATCTGATCCACAAAATGAAATACCACATATGTTCAGTCTCTGTGTCTGGTAATGTGCAATAAGCAGATGTTCCCAGCTTGCCAGATTATCTCCTGTCCATACACTTGTATACCGCTGTAGCCCATTATATCCAGATCTCGTAATAATCAATGGTCTCTTTCCACCGAGATTCTGTTTGACTCCTTCAAAAGTTGCACGTGTCATTTGCATACCATAAATGTTATGCCCTTTCCTGTGACTGCAAGGGTGGCCGTCATAATCCATGCGTACATCATCCGGGAAAGTTTTCGATTCGACCTCAAATAAAGCAGGTTCGTTCATATCGTTCCAAACACCTGCAACCCCTGTTTCACTGATTAATTCTTTAAACAATCCGGCCCACCATTCTCTAACCTCCGGGTTTGTGAAGTCCGGAAAATAACAGTCTCCCGGCCATACCTTTCCCTTCACATACGGACCGTCAGCCCGCCTGCAAAAGTATCCTTTCTCAAATGCTTCTTTGAATACAGGATATTCGTGATCAATCTTAATACCTGGATCAATAATAACCATGGTTTGAAAACCTGTATCTCTTAACCTGTCAACCATACCTTTGGGATCAGGAAATCGTTCATTGTCCCATGTAAAGCACCTGAATCCGTCCATATAATCTATATCCAGGTATATTGCATCACATGGAATTTCTAATTCACGCAATTTACCGGCAACATCCATGACTTCTTTCTCAGGAAAATATGACCATTTACATTGCTGGTAACCCAATGCCCAAAGTGGTGGCATTTCAGGTGTTCCTGTTAACCTGGTATAATCTTCGGCAACATTTATCAACTCCGGGCCATAAATGAAATAGTAATTCATTTCACCTCCTGACGCCCAAAAACTTGTCACTGTGCGTCTTTCACTTGCAAAATCAAAATAACTTTTGAAAGAGTTGTCAAAGAAAATACCGTATGCCTGGCTGTTGTGATATCCGTAGTAAAAATTTATGTTTTTATAAAGAGGGTCAGTATCAATGGTGTAGCCATACTGGTCAGTACCAAAGTTTTTAAATCGCTTACCTCTCAGGTTGGGTTCAACCGGTTTGTCTCCCAATCCAAAATATGCTTCTCCGGTCTGGACCTTTTTACTCATTTGGACAATATTTCCACCGAATTTGTGGTGCTCTTCCCAATGAAATCCTTTTTCATCTTCAAGGATTAAGTCTCCGTTTTTGTTATAGATTGAATGATAAAGGTGTTTCTTGTTAATTCTGCATTCCAGGCTTTCTGTCTTTATAACTATCTCAGCATTTAGTTCAAATACAGTTATTTCAGGATTGCGGGATTGGTACGCCGGGTCAATACCATAACTGAAGTCACTCTCAAACACACCCTCTGTAGCGAACCTGAACCTTAAAACATTTGGCTCAAGTACATATACCCTGAGTGTTGTCAGGTTATCGGTATTTATTTCTACATAATTCTCCGCTTGTGTGTACCCGGTATAGGTTCCAGGGTAGTATTCACTGGCTTCATATTGAACCAATTGCTTGTCCATTTCTAAGGTATCCATAAATTTTTCTGATTAAAGACCGCTAATATCTAATTTTCTGTGTAACCAATGACGGTGTTGTCCGGAATTGTTACACCTTTTTTTAGGATGATAATTCCTTCCCTGATTGCATAAAGATCTGTTTCATGGTCATCAAGTGAGTCGTGTCCAACTATTTTGACATTATTTCCAATCTTAACATTCTTGTCAGCAATTGTCCGTTCAATAAAACAATCCATACCGATACCAAGTACCTTGGTCTGTGAAGCTTCCGAAAGGTCTTCCAGAGCCTGGTAATAATCATTACCCATAATGATGGAACTTTCAATTACAGTTCTCTGCCCGATTCTGGAACGAATTCCCACTATTGAGTTTTTTATTACTTCTGCATGTATAATACACCCATCCGAAATTAGTGTATGCTTCAATCTTGTATCAAATACTTTAGAAGGTGATAACATCCGTGCACTTGTATACACATGGTTATGGTTGTCAAAAAGATTGAATTGAGGTAAAAACTTGGTCAGTGTAAGATTGGCTTCAAAATATGATTTGATA